>CANQJU010000051.1 GCA_947624315.1 uncultured Bacilli bacterium
ATCTGCATAATTCGGGCGAATAGTAACGTGAGGATACCCAATAAAGCTGAGTTTCATTATCATAATAGTATCCTTTATACCTAAATGGATTGGATACTCCTAAACTATCTTTCATTCCACCTGTAATTGCTATTATATTTCCCCATGCATCATAATTGTATTCAACTACAATAGTTCCATTAACATCTGTTAATCCTATTATATTTCCCATTACATCTCTTACATAGTAATATCTATTATCTTTATATATTATACTACTTAATATTCCTTGTTCATCATATATATAATATTGATATGTTGGAAATCCTGTTTCAGCACTATATTTTTCTTCTTTATACAATTCATCATTATTATAATAATAATTTATATATTGTGTATTTTGTGATGTACTATAATCTTTTTGTGTTCTTTTACCACTATTATCATATTTATATTTATAATTAAACAAGGTGTTATCTTTTTCAAATATTCTTGATAGTCTTACTCCTTCCCATTCTGCACTTACTTCTTTGTCGTTAAGAGTTAATTGAGTTGGTAACAATTCATAACTATCACCATATTTAATATCTTTTATGACATTATTTCTTCCGTATCCTATTACTCTATCTTTTATTACATCATCATATATCCATTCATAACTATCTATTACTTCTAATGTTTCTCGATCATATTTATATTTCTTTGTGACATTTCCATTGTCATCATATTCATATACATTTTGAATATTTTCTTCAACTAAATCTTCGTTTGTTAGAAAACCTCTTAAATTATAATTATATGTTTTTATGGTTTGTCCATTTTTATTAATTTTACTTAAATTATCATTTTTGTTATATTCATAGCTATATTCTCTGTTTTCATTCCTTAGTTTTATTGTTTCTTTAGCTATTTGTGGTGTTATTCTTGTATTATCTATTTTTCTTGCTTCATATGTATGCTTTATTTTTTCTTCACTATCATTTAATATGCTTTTACTTTTTATTAATCCAAGTTCATCATATTCTTTAACTATGCTTACAACTTTTATTTGATTAATTAAATTAGTTAATACATCATTAGTAGTTTTTTCTCCACTTATTACTACCATTTCTATTTGTCCATATAAAGGATTCTTTACATCATTATCATTTCTACTTCCCAAATATGTTATCGCATTACTATATGATGTATTTGAGGCAATTTGCTTTTCATCACTTTGAGTGGCTGTTTTGACAGTTATTACATAATTTGTATTTTGTTTTTCCCATGTGATGGCAACTGTTTCCCATTCATCATTTTTTAAAGTTACTTTTGTTACTACTATTTCTTCATTAATATTAATAACAATTTGATTATTTTCGTTTCGATATATTCCCAATTTATTATTTTTTTTATCAACATTTTCAATCAAATATTGTTTATCATTACTACTTGTTATATATACTTTCATAACGATTGTTCCACTATTTCCTAAATTGTAATTATATCCTAACTTCGCACCATCAGCCACATATGCAAATCGTTTAATTTTATTATTAATATTAAATAAATTATCATTATCATATTTAATATTATTTCTTTTTTCATATTCATATGGTTTTTGACCTTTATATGAAACTAATGAATTATTTAATGCTATTATATCATATTTTTCATCTAAAGAAAAATTGTATATATTAGTTCCACTTATGGCAACACTTGCTTTATCACTTATTTCTTTACTTGCATTTATTAAATATTCTTTTCCTCTTAAGTAATGACCTCTTATAGATTCACCATTTATATAATTTGCATTGCTTATATAAATAAATGTTATTTCTCCATTTAATTTTGTTTGAGAATTTATTTTACCATTACTATCTCTTTCACATCCGATATTTATTAAGGCTGGTTCTTCTAAATCTACGTGTACTCTTTCATTATAATAAACATTTATAACTTCATCATTTAATGCCAAATTATATTCAGCTATATCAGGTGAATATACATCATCTTGTCTATTGTAAAAGCTTAAACCAACAAAATTCCATTCTCCGACTTTAGTTTTTCCATTGGTTCTTATTACTCCAGATGATTTAGTAGATCCAAATAATGATAATTCTAATTCGCCATACTCTCTCATGAATATTTCAATATAATGATTATTAGTATGATTTTTTATGCTTAATAATTTTACTCCATCTCGCAATTCATTTACTTTATACCAAAAGAAGATTGTTGAAAGGGCTTGATCATATCTATGAATATTGACTTTATATCCTAATCTTTCACTTTCTTCGGCGTAGTTTACACAATTTATTAATCCGTCTTTTTTCGCTTTTATATCTTTTCCGTATGTTGGAACAATTGACTCTTTTTGTAAATTGCTCTTATCTCCCCATGTACAATTAATTTCATTGTTTTCTTCATCAGAAAAGAAACATGTATAATATTTCAAATTATCTGCCAAATCAGTTTTTCCACTTATATATTTATATGATTTATATAATATTTGTGGATTTTTTCCGACACTTCTATTAGTATATTCAAATGATTGATTAATTTTAGTTCCTTCATTAGTCTCTATTTTTTGTTCATTTTTATTTCCTAGATTATCATAAGAATATTTTATTTTGTTTCCTAAACTATCTACTACTTCATTTAATTCTTCTTTTGCATTATATTTAAAGTTTATACTATAATTATTATTTCTGACATCAATATATTTAATTAATCTTCCTAATTCATCATATGAGAAGCTATAACATGTTTCACTGCTAGTTGCTCCTTTTTTCTTAAGAAATACATTTTTAATATTATCATTGTTATCATAACTAAATGAATATATATCACCATTTTGACCATGTTGAAGAGAATAAATATTTCCTGTAGAAACAATTCCTTCAGATGTATTTATTTCTTCATACTCATAATTTACTATTTCACTATCTCCTGTTGTTATTCTTCTTACTTTTCCATCTTTTTCATCATATTCAATTGTATAAGATGTTCCGCTTTTAGTTACTATTCTTTTTAAATTGTTAGTATCACTTGCATATTCATAATTTGCTTCATTTAGTTCTATTAAAGAATTTGCTAAAACAATTCTTGAAATATTATTCCATTCATCATACTCATATTGTTCTTTAATCCCACTCATTTCCTCAATTTCTTTTATGATTTTATAAGTCTCTTCCCATTTATATTGAGTTTTATTATCACTTGGTGAAGTTTCGGAAATAAGATACTCTTTATCATTAGCAAAACTAGAACTATTATATTGAGTCTTTCTCTCTATATAACTTTTTCCATCTCCGCTATATATTTTTTGATCTATAACATTATCTTTACTATCAAAACTATTTTCTACTTTTACTCCATATATGGATTCAATTTCTGTTATATTACCTCTGGAATCATATTTGTATGATGAAACGGCTGATGAAGTTGACATACTATCTTTAATATTTCCATCTTCACCAAAACTATTTTCTACTAAATTTCCTTGAATTAAACCTTCAATAAGATTATTATTATCATCATATTTATAAAAATTACCAAATGACTTATTAATTAAACTTATTCCTTTAAATTGACATGTACAACTTTTTCCTATTATGCTTAATTTAATAGTTATTTTATTAAAGTTTTTTTGAGAAGTAATTGCATAGCTTTTGAAAATCCAATTTATCGGTGATTTTTCTTTCTTAATTGGTATTGATATTTCTCCTACTGCTTCGGTATCTTTATATAAACTTACATTAACTGCTCCATATATTATATTATTCTCTACACTTTTTTCTTCACTGCTTTCACTACATGATAAATACCAATAATTTAAAGTTAAATTATCATCAGCTCCACCTATAAAATCTACTGTTTGTTCAGTTGATGATTGTAATTTATCGGAATTATTAGTTTCTAGTTTTAAAGATTTTGTTCCGATTATTTCTCGAAATTCATTATTATCGTTATTTAATACACTGACAGTACCATTGTCTATATATTCCCAATTATTTAACCCATCATTAAATGAACCATTCTTAATTATATTATTTAAACTTGAATTATTGGCTTGAGCATTTGATATATTTATAAGTTTTTTATTACTATTATATTCATATGAAATAGCAACACCTTTATCATTAATCTCACATAATGGCATATTGTCATCATCAAAATAATAATATGTTGCATTATTCCTATAATCTTTAACTATTGTTTCTTTACTATTTACATAGGAAATTGAATAATATTTTCCCTTGCTTAAACTTTCATCATATCCGTCTTTTATGCTAATTATTTCGTTTTCATTGTTATATTCATAGCAAACTCGATAATTTGTTGAAACATCAACCATTATAATTTTATTATTACTATTTTCATACTGTACACTATATGTTTTTTTATTATCTTTACTATAAAATATAATACTTGTTAAAAAAGAATTTGTATATTCAAGTTTTATTTTAAAAACTTCTTTTGTAATTCCTTGAATATTTCTTGTAACCACTATATCACTTATCAAATTATTGCTGTCTTTTGTAAAAACTATTTTTTCTTCTGCTTTACTGCTTATTTCTTTAATTATATTATTTTCTGTAACTATACTATATGCTTGTTCTTTTCCTTTTTTATTATATATAGATGTTGGATAATTAGATTCACTACTATATAAATAATAGTTACCTAAATTATCACACAATTTATAACTTGTTCCTTCTTTTGTTATATATCTTGCTGTTTCATTATTTAAAAATTTTGTTAAAAGAGTTTTATCTTGTTCATATATATCTATTGAATAATCACTATTTTCAATATCAATACTATTAGTATTATTTTTTAATTTCTGATACCAATTTAAATGCATTCCATATCCAAATTCACTTTTTATGTTTTTATCTTTTAATGAAAAGATTAAACTTATGTTTACGGGAGTGCTCCAATTTGAAACATATAATGGTATTATCATATTTAAATTAGCATTTGCTTTGTTTAAATTGACATGACCTTTGCCACTACTTCTCGCATCAAATTCCAATGTCTTTGAATAACTTTTGATTCCTTGACTCATAATATTATCTCCTTTTCTAAAATTTAAAAAACTCTCTATTAAAAGAGAGTTGTTATTAGTTTATTAAATATTTTAGCATACATCCCTCTTTTAATACTTCCATTTTCCAAATACATTATATAATACTTTTGATCAAATTACAAGAAAATTGGAATAATTTGTTATTAAAATTATTTTTAAAAATGACTATCTCATATCAACAATTTCAATATAAGATAGTCATTTAATATTGTCACATATTTAATATCTTTTTATTCTTCAATATCTTCTTTTAATTCATCAATAATTTCCTGAATTTCCTCATCATCAGGAATCCATGATTTTCCAAATTCAACATCCTTAAATAATTCTGTTAATCCGGTTAATTGCTTTAAGCGCAATATTTCATCTTTATCCATTCCTAAATGCTTAGTAATCCAACTATCACTTCTTCCAAGGGTATGTAACTCTTTAACAATATTGCTCATTAAATCAACATCATGTGTTCCTCGAGCTCGATTATGGCGAATAGTACTAGCCATGCGATTATCAAGTGATTTATTTATGACAGAAACGGGAAGCATTCCTTCTTCTCTCTCATAAATATCTGGATAGTCTAACATAACACGATAGCGATGAAAACCATCAACAATAATATATTTATCATTATCTTTATCATAATAACATACAATTGGCATTGTATAGCCATCTTCGCGAATACTATCATATAATAGTTTCATCTCCGGAGGAGCTACAGAATTGGGATTGTAATCGTTAGGCGATATTTTTTCAATCGGCACAGAAATAATATTATATACAGGGCTTTTGTATTTCATCAGTTAACCTCTTCTAGCTTTTGGTATTTTTTATTTATTGCTTCAATGGCATTTTTTGCTCACGACTTAAACCAAATCCCATAAAACGACACATATGGTCATTTTTTAAAATACAATAGCACATCCTTTTCCAACTAGGAATATCTTTAGATGATTTAATATCATCAGTATTATCGGGAATATCACTTAAGAAAATAACACGTTTTTCTTTAAGAATTGTATAATTAGATACTCCATTAGTTTTTATATTATATCCTTTTTCTTTTAATTCGTTAATGACACTTTCTTCTAATCCTCCACCAGTATGGTGCCAAAAATCTAAAGACTTTTTAAACTTTTTAATGTAATTATTGCGCACTCTTTTAGGTAAAGTAGAAAGTAGAAAGATAGTATATGATTTCCATGTATGGCCTTCAGGTAAAGTAATATTTCGATACCCAACAGCTTTAGTTTTTCCATAAATGCTGCCAAAATTAACTCCTTCAACTCGTCCCAAAAGTTTAGTCCATGTAATAGGCTCTATAACTCGATATAGATTGAGACTATCTTTAGCATAATCGTTAAATGGAGAAGCTACTCGCATTTGTGAAGGGCTTAAACCTGCCATATACATCATATCATATAAGCGATTATAATCATAATTAAATTTAGATATGGCATGCCAAACATCAGATGTTGACCAATCATATAAGGGAGAAGCAGCCCAAACATTTTTAAATTGTTTTGTGATATAACATTGATTTTTATATCCATATTTTTTATTCAAAAATCCATTTAGTCTTTGCAATGATTCATCAGCTCTAATCCCCAATAAACAAATTGTACTTTTATAATTATTTATTTGACGATACCATCTTCCAAATTGTTTAGCTAAATCCTCTTGATGCATTTTATAGCGATAAGTAGTTATCGGATTATTATCTAAAGTAATAACATAATCATGTTCAGGTAATGGACGAACCCATTGATCCTTCTTCTTGTCATCCCAAGGATACCAAAACATTTCATAATTGCTTAAAGAAGTACGAGTTGCCATAGGTAAACATACCCAATATAAATCAGCTTCTCCTTCTAAACTCTTCATAGTTCTTTCAACATACTCAGTCGTATATGTATATTGAGCTTCAAAATCTTGGTGGAAAACACCAATTTTTCTATCAGGATAATATTTTCTCTTAAAGTCCATTACCAAGTTTAAAAGTAACCCACTGTCTTTTCCACCAGAAAAAGAGACATAAATATTATCAAATTCTTCAAAAATCAATTTTAATCTTTGTTTTAAAGATTTAAAAACATTTTGTGAAAGATACTTTTTATGCATAAACTACCATCCATAACTCCAATTATTTTATATTTTATTTTACCATTTATTCCCTTTTTTTGCAAAACATTTGTCAAATAAAAAAGATTAATAACGAATGTTATGCACACAACATTAATTATTAATCATATTAAACCAATTATTATTCATGCCCATCTTAGAAAGCAATAATGAAACATCAATTGTATTAACATTATTATCTAAGATTTCTAAATTCTTTTTAAACTCTAAAAGGAAATTTTTAAAATCATCATTTTCTAATAAAGATTTTCCAATTATCAAAACAGCCATAATATCATTTAATCCCTCATCTTTATTAAGCCCTAAAAGATGATGATAATTATTTCTAGTTATTTCATCACTACTTTTCTCATCAAAAACCCTTTGATTATGAGCGGAAAGATTTCGAAAATGTAACAACACTTTTAAATATGAAT
>CANQJU010000052.1 GCA_947624315.1 uncultured Bacilli bacterium
GGAATACGTCCTATAAAATAATATCTGGAAAGGAGGTGTAATTGTGTTCTCGAATTTGTTTAGTAATGATGAAATTTCTTTACTTAGTTCTTGTTGTACTTGTGGATGTGGTTGCGATTGTGATCCTGCAGAAGCAGAAGCAAAAGGTAGAGAAGGAGCTTCAAAAGGAGTGTCTAGCACAGCTGCAGCCAAATTCTCTTCAGCATCAAGTTAATATTTTATGAGTTAAAATAAAAAGTTTCGAAAGAGAGGAGATAAAATTGAAAAGTAAAAGTCAAAGATTAGTTAATGTGATAAAAAATTACATATATATGTTAAAAATAACATGTAAAGAGAAAAAAGGACGTATTTATTTTGTTATTAAAATTTTACTATCACTTTATAGCGTAATTCCAAAAGTTGTATTTTTAGTTTTTCCTGGTTTAATTATTAATGAATTAGTTCAAGATAAAAATATTAATAATTTATTATTTTATGTTTTGATGATTATCACTATCCCTATTTTTGATAAATTATTTTTAAAAATAATTAATACATATTTACAAAAAATAAAACTGGATTTATCGTTAAAATTTGGTAAGAAATTTGATTATCATATTATGATGATGGATTATGAAGTATTCGAAAATCCTGATATACAAGATTTGATTTATAGAGCGGATGCTACTTTTACTAATTCAATAAGCTTTATTGATAAAATATGTGAAATGTTATCTGCCTTTCTTTCGTTGCTTGTTATTTTTACTATATTAGCATCTTTAAATGTTATAATTGTTCTTGTTGTAATAGTGCTCGTTTTGTAAATGCATAACTAAAAAAAATAATAATATACAATTTGAAAATGAAAAAATATTAACTAAGTTTAATAGATTTTTGGGTCAAATAGGTGCAATTCCTAAAATGTTTACATATGCTAAAGAAGTTAGATTGTTTGACATGAAGGATTATCTAACTAATATAGTTATTAACAAAGGAGCAGAAGCAAACAATATTCGATTAGACAATGTTAAAAAAGCTTATAATGCTCAGTTATATTTTTCTTTAACTAATTTTTTACAGCAAGGTATTATATATGCTTATTTAATTTGGCAAGTGCTAGAAGATAATTTATCTATAGGTAATATGACTATTTATTTATCTGCAATAAGTCAATTTGCTAGTTTATTTAGCAATTTTGTTCAATCTTATTTAAATATTGCAAAAGATTCTTTAAAAATTGAAGAATATAAAAAATTAATTTCAATTCCATTAAAGCAATGTGAATTGGGGCACAAAATACCTATTATTAGTGAGAAATCGATTATAGAGTTTAAAAATGTTTCTTTTAAATATCCAGGAAGTAATATTTTAGTACTAAAGAATATTAATTTAGTATTGAAATTGAATGAAAAAATTTGTTTAGTTGGTACAAATGGCTCTGGTAAGACAACTCTTATAAAATTGTTGATGAGACTGTATTTACCAATTGAAGGCGAAATATTACTAGATGGAGTGAATATTAATGAATTTGAGTATGAAGCTTATCAAAAATTATTTTCACCTGTATTTCAAGACTTTAAATTATATACTGTTTCCATAAAAGAAAATATTGTTTTAAATAATAATGTTAATTATGATAAACTGCATAAGGTTTGTAATGAAGTAATGCTTTTAAAAAAAATACAATCTTTACCTAATGGTTTTGATACTCAGGTGTTTAAGTTATACGATGAAAGTGGATTTGAACCCTCTGGTGGGGAATCTCAAAGAATAGCAATTGCTCGTGCTTTATATCATGATGCCCCTATTTACTTATTAGATGAGCCAACAGCAGCGTTAGATCCAATTATTGAAAATGAAATCTATCAACAATTTAGTAATATAATTAGTAAAAAGTTTGCAATAATGATTACACATAGATTGTCTATTGTTAAATTAACAAATAAGATAATATTAATGGATAACGGTGAAATATTAGGTTTTGACTCTCATTCTGTTTTATATAAAAAAAATCAATTTTATAAAAATATGTACGATGTTCAAGCGAAGTATTATCAAGAACATAAATAATAACAAAATTATAAATAATGAATGTAATTGTTGCAAAAAGTCGCACATTTGAGGCAGGATAAGGAAAAAGCAACACTTCGTGACTTTTTCGAATTTCTTGCAAACTGACACACTCAGCTTTGCGCTTTTGTCTAATTGACTAGATAGAATTAATTATGGTCTAAAAAACAAATAAAAGGCGATAATAGAATACCGATATTCGGTTTATCTATTACCGCTTTTTTTGTGCATTCCTTTGATATAATAATATTGCCGTATCACTAAGAAAGGAGTATTATGCACAATGATATTATAGCACAAAATGTTAAATTAATCGATGAAAAACTTATAATTAATGGAAGAAAATTAGCTAGTGGAGAATTTGTACCAACCTGGGTATGTATCCAACATCAAAAAGATATTAGTAAATGTAAGATGTTACCACTTAAAGAAGATGATATCTTAGAAGCTTACAAAAGAGTTGTGACACGCTTTTCAGGGGATTTAGCAGATGTTATCGATGTAGTAAAGGAATCAATCAATGAAGAACTAAAAGCAGAAAATATCGAAGATTTAACACCCGTTCAAGAAAAATTGACAGAAACAAGAAAACAAATATTGGAATTATTCAAAGATAAAAAAAGTGGTGCAATTTCCACCGAAGACTACAACAAAAAATACGATGAGCTATCAAAGGCAGTGAGAAAACTTGAAGAAGAAAAGAACTTAGCAGCTAACAATACAAACGACTACATAAGAAAAGAACAATTAAAGGAAATTAATGATATCTTAAGTAATGAGACAGTTGACTTGTTAGAAGCTAAAATTATGAGAACATTACTAAACTGTATTAAGGTAATTGATAAACATACTGTAGAATTCCAATTCAATTGTAACTTAAATATCATAGAAAAAATATAGGAACTAGTACAACTCATGCTAGTTCCCTTTTTGTGTTTATAGTGCATGAAACATTTTGTAGTGTAAGTGATTTTTATATTACTACAAAAAGTTGCATCGTGAAACATTTTGTAGCGTAAATCATTAAAATGAAACATTTTGTAGTGTAAATGCTTGAAATGAAACATTTTGTAGTACTGACACATTTTTGAAATTTATAAGTCTTCTAAGGAAGACTTATTTTTTGCGTTTTAGGATGTTTTAACCAATTATTGTTAGAATATCCTATTTTTATAAAATATAATAAATGGGAAAAAACTTTTGTTTTTGGTTTATTTATGCTAAAATATTAATGTGTGTTAAGCACTATTCTGTAAAAAATTATTTTAAAATACTATATTACTGTATTTTAAAATAGAGTGAATTGCCATGAATGAAAAAAAGTAAAACTTAATAAACATTACTAAAAGTCATAAATGGAGTGCCAATATTAAAAAGTGCCACAAAAAATTTTGAAGGAAGAAGTATGGAGTATGTCTTTAGACATATAATAGTTGCGTTAAAAAATAATGGATTTGATGAATATGATATTAGAACAATTTTATATGAAAATCCACGAAAATTATTTATTTGGGAGGAATAATGTGAAGTATTAGAATACTAATAAAAAAGTCACAAGTGTTTTTATTTAGTTGATTCTATATATAGTATTTTTAAAGAAAGGAATTAAATATATGATTCTTAAAGAAATAGCTGTAGAAGCGAAAAATGAAAATACATATCCATATAATATAAAAATATTTAAAGATGGTTTTAGCATTAAATTTAATAATAAAGTTACTACAATATCTGGAGAAAATGGCTGTGGAAAGTCAACAATTTTGAAATATATAGCTGATAATGTGGGGTTTAATATATTAGGCGGAAATAGAAATAGTAATTATAAATCAACAGAGAATTTAAGACAATTACAAGATATAAAATTATCTTGGTCATATAAAACCAAAAAAGGATTTTATTTTAGAAGTGATACATTTAATTCTTATTATAATTACATTGAATCAGATCCACAAATTTTGGCTTATTACAGAAAAAAATTTAGTGAATTATCTCATGGAGAAAGTTTTTTAGAATTGTTTGATTCTTTTAGAGAAGGAATTTTTTTGCTAGATGAGCCGGAAAATGCTTTATCTCCTCAAAATCAACTAAGATTATTAAAGATAATAAATGATTTAGCAAAACAAAAAGATACACAAATAATAATTGTAACACATTCACCAATTATTATGTCTTATCCAAATGCTAATTTTATATACATAGATGATAAGGTAAAGCGTATGGATTATAAAGATACTGAACATTATGTTATATATAAAATGATGCTTGATTGTCCTGAAAAATTATTTAGTGTATTATTTGATAAGGATTAGATATAAATTCCTATTTATATAATTGTTTGGTTGTCATTTTTGTTTTATAGACAAATAGCTTAATATGTGATATAATTTCTTTGTAAAAATTAATATATTTATTTATAGAAAGAGTGTGTTATGAATATTTTTAGTCGAAATACTGAAGTAGATGGTGAAGAAGTAATCGAAAGATTTATTGATAGAAAAATAAGTGATGAAAAAGGAAAGAAGTTAACAGAAGAAGGAAATTATTTTGATAATGCTAATAGAAAAGCAAGGTTTCCTTTTATTCTTGATATATTATTTTTTATTGCTATTGCTGCCTTTATTATGATTGCTTTTGGAATAATCAATAAAGTTATACAGGATAGAACATTTAATATTGTTTTAAATCAATCTTTGGTTTTATTTATTATTGAAGGTGTTTTATTAGTTTTTATTATTTGTATGTTTGTTTTAAAAAGAGTAAAAGTGAAAAAGGTTGTTAATAGTGATGAATATAAAAATAAAATTGATCAATATCGTACTATTGAAAAAGAATGTTTGGAAGAATTAAATATTCCTTTAGATTCACCACATGTTGATGTTTTATTTTCTTTTTATAAAATAAAAGATAATAGAATGGTTAATGCTTTTCCAAGTGGAGTAGCTGATTATGCTGTATTTAATTTAAACATTTTTAAAGAAGATAATTGCTTATGCCTTGGTGATTTTACAATTGTTGTTAAAATACCTTTAAATAGTATTAAAACCATCCAATTAGAAAGTGCTAAATATCGTTTCTATGGATGGAATAAAGATATTCCATATAATAAAGGTGAATATGCTAAATATAAAATTAAATCTAATAATTTAGTATATAAAATGGATAAGTATTATTCTCTTGAGTTTGAAAAGGGTAATAAAACTTATGAAATATTTTTCCCCGAATATGATGGGCAAATTGTTTGTGATTTAGTGGGAATGAGTCCTATCGATAATACTTCTAAATGATTTAAGGAGGTTTATATGAATGTCTTATTAATAAATGGAAGTCCTAATGCTAATGGATGTACAGCAAGAGCTTTAAAAGAAGTTGCTGATACTCTTTTAAAAAATGGAATTGATGTTGAAACGATCCATGTTGGAAATAAAGATGTTCGTGGATGTATTGCTTGTCGAAGCTGTCATCAAATGGGAAAATGTGTTTTTGATGATATAGTTAATGAAGTAAATCAAAAGTTTGAAAAAGCTGATGGTCTTGTAATAGGTTCTCCAACATACTATGCTTCAGCAAATGGAACATTGATTTCTTTCTTAGATAGATTATTTCAATCAGCTCATTTTGATAAAACAATGAAAGTAGGAGCAGCTGTTGTTTCTGCACGACGTGGGGGAAATACTTCCACATTCGATGATCTTAACAAGTATTTCCAAATTTCTTCAATGCCAATTGCTTCAAGTCAATATTGGAATCAAGTATTTGGATATACGGAAAGTGATGTTGAAAAAGATGCTGAAGGATTGCAAACTATGAGAACATTAGGAAATAATATGGCTTTTCTAATAAAGTCTATAGCTCTTGGAAAAGAAAAATATGGTTTACCTCAAAAAGAAAAACATCTTTTAACAAGCTTTTGGCAAAAGTAAAAGATTACTAATATATTAATAGTATAAAATTATCTCTATGAATTTTACTCATAGAGATTTTTAAATAGTATATTTTAATTGTTTTAAATGGAAATATTTGATATAATGTTTATATAATTAGGAGTAGTTATGAAAAAAGGTTTAAAAATTTTTTTAAGTATTATTATATTTATTGCTGTTTTCTTATTGATTATTAATATTATTCCCCCTAAAAAGGTTATCAAGGATAATCCATTTGTTACTGATGGACTGCCAATGCTTTGCGCTCATCGTGGAGGATCAATATCTAATCCTGAAAATACTTTAAAAGCTTATAAAAATTCTGTCAAAGATTATCAAGTAGAAATCTTGGAAACTGATTTATGGTTAACTCTTGACAATCAATTAGTTTTAAATCATGATGAATCAATCAATAGAACATCGGATGTTGAAGTGTTAACTAATTCAACTGAACCATACTTAATTTCTGACCATACTTTAGAGGAACTAAGACAATTTAATTTTGGTTATAATTTTAAAATTGATAATCAATATCCATATCGAGATTTAGTAACAGCAGATGATGAAAATAGAGCAGAAATAATTAAAGAAAATGATTTATCTATTGTTACTCTTGATGAATTGTTAAGTTGTTTTTATGATAACTATAAAGATATGTTATTTATTGTTGAAATAAAGGATGGTGGAGAAAGAGGATATACATCCGCCCAAATAATTGATGATTTGTTGACTCAAAAATATCCTGATTATAAAAATCGTATTGTTATTGGAACATTTCATGATGAAATTGAACAAAATTTAAAAGAAGAACATCCAAGTTTGTTACGAGGAGCATCTCCTAGTGCAGTTGTTAAATTTGTTGTTACTCAATTGCTAAAAGTAAATATCTTTGAAAATCAAAATATTGCTTGCCTACAATTGCCATTAAGTCAATATGGAATAAATTTAACTTGGAATACTTATATTAAAAGAGCTCATCGTAAGAATATTGCCGTTCAATATTGGACAGTTAATGATGAAGATGAAATGCGTATGTTAATTAAAAAAGGATGCGATGCCATTATGACAGATGATCCCGAATTATTGAGAAAAGTATTAAATGAATTTAAAAAATAATAGGAGGAAAAAATTATGTCTAATCGTTTTGTCTTAAATGAAACTTCTTATCATGGAAGTGGTGCAATTCAAAATATTAAAGATGAAGTTGTTGCACGTGGATTAAAGAAAGCTTTGGTTTGTAGTGATCCCGATTTATTAAAGTTTGGTGTTACCCAAAAGGTTTTAAAGGTTTTAGATGATGCCTCATTATCATATGAAGTTTTTTCTGATATAAAGGCTAATCCAAGTATTAGCAATGTTCAAAATGGAGTAGAATGTTTTAAAAAAGCTAAGGCTGATTATATTATTGCAGTTGGTGGTGGTTCATCTATTG
>CANQJU010000053.1 GCA_947624315.1 uncultured Bacilli bacterium
CCGGAGCTAGAGGTTTAAGCGATTTAAAGGAATTATTACAATATCCGGTCTCTTTTGATGATGAAAGGGATTATTCTGTAATTGCTGAATTCACTCCAACAAACGCTCTAGGCAATTGTGTATATTGCAATCACTGTGAACCATGTCCAGCTAAAATTGATATTGGCTTAGTTAATAAATACTATGATTTAGCTCTTTCAGGCGATGAAATGGCTAAAAATCACTACGATAAATTAACGGTAAAGGCTGATAAATGTATCCAATGTGGACACTGCAATAAACGTTGTCCATTTAAAGTTCATCAACAAGAAAAGATGAAAATGATAAATGATTACTTTTCTAAAAAATAATATTTACATTTACATATCTTTATTTTATAATAAATTGTGTTATGAATAAGAAAGGTATAATATGATAATTAATACAGGTCAAAGAACTGATATTCCCGCCTTCTTTTCCAAATGGTTTATAAACCGTTTGAAAGATGGATATGTTATGGTACGAAATCCATATTACCCCAAACTAGTTACAAAGTTTAACCTCAACCCACAAGTAGTTGATGTTATAGGATTTTGTACCAAAAATCCTCGTCCTATGTTTCAGTACCTTGATGAATTAAAGGACTATGGACAATTTTGGTACATCACTATTACCGGTTTTGGGAAGGATTTAGAACCCAATGTTCCCCCAATTGAAGAAGTAGTGAAAGATTTTCAGTATTTATCGCAAAGAATTGGAGCTAATGCTATCAATTTACGATATACGCCAATTATTGTTAATGAAAAGTATACAGTTGATTATCATATTAAAACATTTAAATGGTTGTTAGAAAATCTTGATGGTTATACCAATTTAGTAACCTTTGGTTTTATTGATTTATATGATAAAATAAAAAAGAATCATCCCGAATTAAAAGATTGTAGCGATAATGATAAAATATTAATCGCTAAAGAGTTTCAAAAGATTGCTTTAGATCATCATATGTCACTACGCCTTTGTTCTAAAGAAAAGTGGTTAAAGGATTATGGCATTGATGTTGAGGGATGTATGCGAATCGAAGATTATGAAAAAGCCATTGGCAAAAAGTTAGACATCAAGCAAAAAATGCAAGCAAGAAAGGGATATTGTGCTTGCTACTTGTCTAATGATATCGGTAGTTATAACAGTTGTTTGCATCTGTGTCGATATTGCTATGCCAATAGCAACAAAAATATGGTTATGCAAAATGTGAAAAGACATAATGATAATTCACCTTTTTTAATAGGTGGCAATCAACAAGGTGATATTGTTAAAGAAGCAAAACAAGAATCATATATAGTAAAGGATAGTTTATGAAAAAGATTAATATATTTTTAATGATTTTTCTAATAATATTATTATCAGGTTGTAAAAAAACACTTAATAAAAATGAGGAAAATAGTGATATTCTAATTGCCTATTTTTCATGTACAAATAATACTAAAAGAGTTGCGCAAATTATTCATGAAAAAACCCAAGGAACTCTTTGGGAAATAGTTCCAGAGATACCTTATACACCTGATGACATCGGTTATTCCGATGATAGTCGTGCTCTTTTTGAGAAAAACGATCCCGATAGTCGCCCAGCAATAAAAAATACAATTGATAATTTTAATGATTATGAAACTATTTATTTGGGTTATCCTATTTGGTGGGATGATGCCCCTAGAATTATTTATACTTTTTTAGAAAGCTATGATTTTTCTAATAAAAAGATTATTCCTTTTTGTACATCAGGATCTAGTAGTATTACTGGTAGTTTAAATAATATCAAAGGATTAGCTGAAAATGCTAATTGGCAGGAAGGTAAAAGATTTTCTGAAAATTTTAAAGAAGAAGAAGTTATTTCTTGGTTAGAAAATAGTGAGGTAAATATGGTATATTTTAGTATTGGTAGTTACAAAATAAAAGCTAATTTAGTAGATAATGAAGCAACTCGCGAATTAATTAAAAAACTTCCTTTAACATTAGAATTAAGTGATTATGCTGGTAATGAAAAGGTTGGTCCTTTAGGATTTTCTTTACCAACTGATAATGAGCAAATAACAACAAATCCTGGAGAATTTGTTCTATATAATGGCAATCAATTTGTTATTTTTTATGGACATAATACATGGAGTTATACAAGACTTGGAAAAGTTGATATTTCTCTTGATGAGTTAAATAGTATATTGGGTAGTGGAGACGTTAGTTTAACTATTTCTCTTGAATAAGTTTTATTATAAAAAGTAAATAAAGGTGAAAAATGAAAGATATTTTTGAGTTATTTGGATTGTTCTTTAAAATAGGCTTATTCACTTTCGGTGGTGGATATGCTATGATACCCCAAATAAAAAGAGAAGTAATTGAAAAAAGAAAATGGATAACCGAAGAGAAGATGCTAGAAATTATTGCTATAGCTGAAGCTACTCCCGGACCTATCGCCATAAATATGGCAACATACCTAGGATATCAACGAAAGAAGTTTTGGGGAAGTGTTTTTGCTACTCTAGGCGTAGTACTTTAATAAAGTGCTTAACAATAAATATGTATTTTATGCTTTTAAAGGTATAAAATGTGCTGTGGCTTTTTTAATTGTTAAAACTGCGATAGAAATGATTATTAAAATGGATAAGAAATTATTTCCTACTTTAATGCTTATATTAGTAACAGTTTTAAGCATAATTTTTGAGCTTTATAATATTAATTTCTCATCAATATATTTCATTATTATTGGTGCAATATTAGGTGCCATTATTCATTCTAAAAAGGTAGTGGAGGATAATCATGATTTATCTTAAACTTTTTTTAGAATTCTTTAAAATTGGATTATTTACTTTCGGTGGTGGATATGCCATGATTCCTTTAATCAAAGAGACAGTTTTAGAATATGGTTGGCTTACCGAAGGTGAATTCTATGATTTTATTGGAGTATGTGAAACAACTCCTGGTCCCATAGCTATCAATATGGCTACCTATATTGGTAGTATACAAGGAGGACTTTTGGGTAGTATTGTTTCAACACTCGGTGTTGTTTTACCATCATTTGTTATAATTATCATTATTGTAACAGTTTTTAAAAAGATTTTAGAAAGTAAGATTTTTAATAATTGTCTTAAGGGAATAAAACCAGTAGTCTTAGGATTGATTTTATCAACTGGAATAATGCTAGTAGCTAAGAATTTGGGTTATATTAATATCAATGATTTTCATTTTGATTATATTTCCTTAATAATTATTGTAGTTATTGCTCTTATATATTATTTATATTTGTATTTTGTTAAAAAGAAGATGAGCCCAATTGTAATAATTCTTATATCTGCTCTACTGGGAATTTTGTCAATGTTTATTTAGGTCTATTTTAGACCTTTTTTTCATATGATTTATGAGGAAACGTTTTCAAATATATTAATATTTGACATTTCATATAAATAGCGTATAATATAGTTAGTTGTGACTAACTGGAGGAAGAAATGAAAAAAAGAATTTATAACAAAGGTGAAGAATGTCACATGAGTGACTTAATCAAGGGGCAAAAAGCTTTAGTAACTGGTTTACATGGTGATAATCTTGCTCTAAGAAGAAGATTATTAGATATGGGTGTTACAACAGGAGTAGAAGTATTTATTAAAAAAATAGCTCCTATGGGAGATCCTGTTGATATCGAAATAAGAGGATACGAATTATGCATTCGTAAAAGCGATATGCGTAATATCGATGTTAAGGTGATTTAATATGAGAATAGCATTAGTTGGAAATCAAAATAGTGGTAAAAGCACACTGTTTAATACGATGACGGGAGATAATCAAAAGATTGGAAATTGGCCTGGTGTTACAATTGATCGTAAAGAAGGAACTGTGAAAGGTACTAATCATACAATTGTTGACCTTCCTGGTATCTATTCTTTATCTCCATATACTTCTGAAGAGGAAATATCACGTAACTTTGTTTTTGAGGAAAGACCTGATTTAATTATCAATATTGTTGATGCAACATCAATTGAAAGAAGTTTGTATTTAACAACGCAACTTTTAGAGCTAGATTGTAAAGTTATTTTAGCTTTAAATATGAGCGATTTATTAGAGAAAAAATCATTAGTAATTGATGAAGAAAAATTATCAAGTCTTTTACATACAAGTGTTGTAAAGATTTCCGCTTTAAAGGGAAGTGGAATTGATGAATTGATTAAATTGATTGATGAAGGAAGAATCTTAGATAATCCTCATAAAAAAATATATCAAGAAGATTTAGAAGAAGCAATTGAAGATATAGCTAAAGGACTAGAAATGGTTCATTCTCGTTTTGTAAGTGTTAAACTTTTAGAAAACGATGTTAAATTTGCTTCTTTACAAAGCAAAGACATTGAAGCTAAACGTCATCAATTAGAACAAAAATATAATTCTGATATAGAAGAAATAATTGCTAATCAACGTTATGAATATGTTGTTGAAGTGAAAAAGCAATGCGTTGTTAAAAAAGAATACAAAGAAACAATAACTGATAAGTTGGATAAAGTCTTCTTAAATAAATGGGCAGCTTTACCAATTTTCGTTGTTATAATGTTTGCTATTTATTTCTTAGCTGTTGGGGTTGTTGGAAGTGCTACTGTTGATTTTGTTGATGGATTAGTGGGAAAATTTAGTGACTTCATGAGCGAATGGTTAGCTTCTGTCAATGCTTCTCCATGGGCTGTTTCTTTAGTAGTCGATGGAATTATTGCTGGTGTTGGCGCTGTCTTAAATTTCGTTCCCCAATTGATTATTTTATTTATTTGCATTTGTTTACTTGAAACCACAGGATATATGAGTAGAATAGCCTTTTTCTTGGATAGACTATTTAAAAAATTTGGTTTGAGTGGAAAATCTTTGATTCCATTTATCGTTGGTTCTGGATGTGCTGTACCGGGAATCATGTCAACGAGAACAATAGAAGATGAGGATGAAAAGCGTATGACAATTATGTTAGCACCTTTTATCCCTTGTTCAGCAAAGCTACCTATTATAGCTTTGTTTGCGGGATTTTTCTTTGATAGATACAATGGATTAGTGTCAGCATCATTATATTTCTTGGCAGTTGTAACAATTCTAATTTCTGCACTAATCATGAAAAAGTTTTTCTTCAAAGGAGATTCATCAGCTTTTATTTCGGAATTACCTGAATATAAACTTCCTAACTTAAAATATTTACTTCGAGATGTTTGGGATAAGACATTCTCATTCATCAAAAGAGCTGGAACAATCATCCTATTATGTTCAGTTATCATTTGGTTTACATTATCATTCTCATGGAAATTCCAATATGGAGTAGATGTTGAAGATAGTATCTTAGCTAGTATTGGTAAATGCTTATCATGGATTTTCTATCCAATGTTGGGAGAATTGAGTTGGGGAGCAACAGTTTCAGCCATTCAAGGATTAGTTGCTAAGGAACAAGTAGTATCAAGCATGGCTGTAATTGCTGGCCTTGCTGATGATGTTACTGAAGGAGCTCTAATCTTTAGTCAAACAGGAATATTTGGCTTCTTTAACCCTGCTAGTGCTTATGCCTTTATGGTATTTAACCTATTCAGTGCCCCATGCTTTGGAGCAATAGGAGCAATGAGAAGAGAACTTGGAACAACCAAGAAAACTCTTATTGCAGTTGCTTTCCAAACAGGTGTTGCTTGGATTTTAGGATGTATAGTATTTGGTATTGGCAGTTTAATTATGCTATTATAAAGAAAGGATGATGAAAATGACATTAACTGATGGAATTATTTTAGCTATAGTTGTATTAATTATTGGATTAATTATATATTTTCGTTTCTTTAAAAATCGCAAAAATCCTTGTGCAGGTTGTGAATATTGTAAGAAGTGTCAAAAAAAGGACTGTCACAAAAAATAAATTTCCCCTTTTCAAAAATGTGTTACTTGTAAGTAGCACATTTTTATTATATGACTATATTTTTGTAAAAAAATATCTATGTTTTTTTTGGCTAATATGATAAAATAATATTTAGTCATATTGTTAGTTTCTTCCTTTATTAATTTCTATTATGATCATATAGCTAACGATATGACTTTTAATTGTTTTACTAAATTAGGGTCTAAATTTGTAATTTCTTTTGATATTATATAATCTCTAAATTGTATAATAATTTTATAATAATTAATTTAATGGTGAAAAAATGTTTAAATTGTTTAAATATTTAAAAAATTATAAAAAGCAAGTAATTCTAGGTCCAATGTTTAAAATCATTGAAGCTATATTTGAACTTATTGTTCCCCTAGTTATGGCGCAAATTATCGATGTTGGTATAGCCAATAATGATAAAAACTATATTCTCAAAATGGGATTAGTCTTAGTGGTTTTAGCGGTTGTGGGATTATGTTCTACACTTTGTTGTCAGTTTTTAGCATCCCGAGCATCCCAAGGATATGGAACTGATTTACGAAATATTGTCTTTACCCATATTAATAAACTATCAATGAATGAATTAGATCAATTTAATAATTCTTCATTAGTTAATCGTGTAAGTAGTGACATCAATCAAATGCAATTAGCAGTTGCTATGCTAATTAGATTAGTAATTAGAGCTCCTTTTTTAGTAATTGGAGCAACTATTATGGCTTGTTTTATTGATCTAAAAATTTCTTTAATCTTTTTATTTGCGGCAATTGTTACAGCTTTTATTTTGTTTATAATCATGAAGTCAACCATTCCTCATTATAAAAAGATTCAAACAGAATTAGATGATATAACTACAGTTACTAGGGAAAACATAACTGGTAATCGCGTTATCAGAGCCTTTTCTAAAGAGGAGTATGAGAAGAAGAGATTTTCTGAAAAATTAGAAAAATATGTGGGTTCATCAGTAAGGGTTGGTAAAATTTCCTCCCTTTTAAACCCTTTAACATACATCATAATTAATGTTGCGATTATGGGAATTTTATATTTCGGTGGTAATAAGGTATATCATGGAGACTTAAGCCAAGGAGAAATAACAGCTTTAGTTAATTATCTAAATCAAATTTTAATTGCTTTAGTTGTTGTTGCTAATTTGATTCTTATTTTCACTAAAGCATCTGCTTCCGCATCAAGAATTAATCAAATCTTAGAAACTAAATCAACAGCAAATGAAGCTAAAAATATAAAATCTGCTATAAGTGATGAAACTTTAAATAAGCTTGCAAGATATACTCACAAAGAAT
>CANQJU010000054.1 GCA_947624315.1 uncultured Bacilli bacterium
CATTACTGATGTAAATCCACCATCGATACAAGATTTGCATAATTCGAAACTATCGCCATGGTCTAAGTGTAAGCAAATTGGTAAATCAGTATCTTCTAAAGCGGCTTGAACTAAATGAACAAGATATGCATGTTTAGCATATTTTCTTGCACCTGCTGAAACTTGAAGAATAACAGGTGAGTTCATTTCTTTGGCAGCTTCAGTTATACCTTGGACGATTTCCATATTATTTACATTGAAAGCGCCGACAGCATATCCTTCTTTATAAGCTTTTTCAAACATTTCTTTTGTGTTAACTAAAGGCATAATTTATTTTCCTCCTATTAATGCTTTTTTTACGATAGTATTATATCATAATCACTTTTTAAAATCAACAAAAACACAATGCACATTTTTTATTTCTTTTTATATAATAAATATTAAATATTTATAAATTTATTACATTTTTTTAAAACATTCATAATATTATTTATTAAGAAAGGAAATCGTATAAATTTATTAAAAATATGAAAAAAACATTTATTTTTATTTTTATTGTTTTATCTTTAATAGCTTTTAAGACTATTAAAATTCACGGAGATGAAAATCTAGATTTAGCCGTTAATGCTAAAAGTGCCGTTCTAATTGAGCCATCAACTATGCAAGTTATTTTCGAAAAAAATCCTTATGAAGAATTAGCTCCCGCAAGCATGACCAAAATTATGACAATGCTATTAACCATGGAAAATATTAGCAATAATGTATTAACATATGATGAGATGCTAACAGCAAGTGAATATGCCACAAAAATGGGTGGAACACAAATATATCTAGAAGTAGGAGAAAAAATGTCAGTACACGACTTATTAAAGGCAGTAGCGGTAGCATCAGCAAACGATGCCGCTGTTGTTTTAGCCGAAGCTATCGGAGGTTCTTGTGATAACTTTGTTAAAATGATGAATGATAAAGCTAAAGAATTAGGCTTAGAACATACCAATTTTAAAAATCCTAATGGTTTACCAGAAAATGATCATTATTCATGTGCTATGGATATGGCTGTTATGAGCGCCTATTTAGTAAACAATTATCCAGATATCTTAAAATATACAAGCATTTATGAAGATTATGTTAGAGAAGATACTGAGAAAAAATTTTGGCTTGTTAATCGCAACAAATTAGTAAAATATGTTGAAGGGGTAGATGGCTTAAAAACAGGATGGACTAATGAAGCAGGTTATTGTTTAACTGCCACAATGAAAAAAGATAATCTCCGATTAGTTGCTGTAACAATGGGAAACACTTCGCCTGATAATCGCACTAAAGAAGCTTTACAAATGCTAAATTATGGAATGAGTAATTATGAAATAGTTTCTCTATATAAAGAAGGGGACATAATAAAGACTTATCAAAATATTGATTTGCTTCCAACAACCTATCATATTATAGTTAGTAAAGATGTTAATGTTTTAAAAAGAAAAGGAGAAAGCTTAGATAACATTACTACTGAAGAAATAATAAATTATGAAAATATTGATGGAATAAGCAATAAAGATATTGGCATTTTAAAAATATCAATAGGTGATAAGTTGTATAAAGAGGTAGAATTAATTCTTTTAGAAGATGTAAAAAAAGCTTCTTTTTTTGAAGTGTTTTTACAAATATTAAAAGAAATTTTCTTAATAACAAGATAAAAGGGATTAATTTGAACTATAAAGGTTCAAAAAAATCCCTTTTTTTATCTTTTGAATTGACGAGTAGCATTAACAGCAATTTTCCATCCTTGATATTTTTCATTGCGTTCTTTAGAACTCATCTTGCTTAAAAATATTTTATCAACAGAATTGTTTTTGATAATTTCATTCTTATCTTTCCACATCTTTACAGCAAGTCCTGCTAAATAAGCAGCACCTAAAGCTGTTGTTTCCATACATTTAGGGCGAACTAATTTTAAGTCCATAATATTTGATTGGAATTGCATCAAATAGTTATTGGCACTTGCTCCTCCATCAACTCCTAAACTAGAAATTTCGATTTGTGTTTCTTCTTTCATAACTTCCATTAAATCTTTAGATTGATAAGCAATAGATTCAATAGTGGCTGTAATAAAATGTTCCTTTTTAGTTCCTCTTGTCAAACCAAAAACTGCTCCTCTAGCATCATTGTCCCAGTATGGAGTACCTAAACCAACGAATGCGGGAACGACATAAACCCCATCGCTACCATTAACTCTATTAGCATAATCCTCACAATCACGAGAGTTTTTAAACATACGCATGCCATCGCGAAGCCATTGGATTGCCGAACCAGCCACAAAAACAGATCCTTCTAAGGCATACTCTGTTCTTCCATCGATATTCCAAGCAATAGTTGTTAATAAACCTTTTTTAGAATAAACAGGTTTATATTTAGTATTCATTAACATGAAACATCCTGTTCCATATGTATTTTTAACATTACCAATATCAAAACAACATTGACCAAATAATGAAGCTTGTTGATCACCGATAATAGATGTAATAGGAATATCACAATTATCATCTATTTCCCATAATTTACTAGCAACACCATATATTTCACTATTGCTATGAACTTCTGGTAATATTTCTTTAGGAATATCAAATATTTTTAATAATTCCTCATCCCAACAATTATCAATAATATTATATAACATTGTTCTACTAGCATTAGATGGATCAGTTATATGTAATTTACCATCAGTTAATTTCCAAACCAAAAAAGTATCAATTGTTCCAAACAAAATTTCTCCTTTTTTAGCTTTTTCATAACTACCAGGAACATGTTCAAAAATCCATTTAATTTTACTTGCTGAAAAATATGGATTAATTATTAATCCTGTTTTTTTGTGAATTAATTCTTCATAATCATCTTTAATTAATTGATCACATATATCTTGTGATTGGCGACTTTGCCATACAATAGCATTATAAATTGGTTTTCCGGTTAATTTATCCCAAAGAACAGTTGTCTCTCTTTGATTTGTGATACCAATTGCACAAATATCTTTTAACTGTAAACCACTCTTAAACAATGCTTCTTTGATTACTTCATAAACTGTTTCCCATATTTCTTCAGGACTTTGTTCAACCCATCCGCTATGAGGACATATTTGACTAAATTCCATTTGCGCCTTTGCAACAATTTCACTTTGCTTATTAAAAATAATAGCTCTACTGCTTGTTGTTCCTTGGTCAATTGCTAAAACATAATTTTTCATATTCACTCTCCCATATCACACTCTAAATCACCTTTAAGCAATTTTTCAATTGCTTGACTAACACCATTATTTTCATTAGTGTCGGTTATATAACTGGCAATCTTTTTTATTTCTGGTAAAGAATTATTCATGGCAACACCAATTTTAGCATTCTTTATCATTTCATAATCATTCATAGAATCACCAATTGCCATAATCTCATTAGAACTTATCTTTAAATAATTTGCTAAAAAGGTTAAACCTTTCCATTTGCTAACATCTTTATTCATAAATTCTAAAAAGCAAGGCATGGAAATAACAACATTATATTTATCTTTTAAAACTTGGGGAACCATTTCATATATTTTCTTTATTACTTCTGGGTCACCACTAACCATATACTTATAAGCTTTTTCATTTTGTGAAAGATTTTCAAAATCAATTTGGATTAAATCAATATTATTAAATGTTTTTTCTAAATATGTATATTCATTCATCACATCATAACTGATTGATCCTCTTTGATGGATATAATGTGACACCTTATCATATTGTTTTAAATAACTATGAATTTCTAAAATATCATTTCTTGATAAATAGCAAGAATAAATCTCATTACCCATATAAACATCATAGATTGCTGCCCCATTATAAGCTATAAAGTATTGATTTTTTTCATATATATGCATTTTTTTATAATATTCAATAGTCTTTTCAACAAACGGTCTTCCGGTTGTTAAAACACACTTAATTCCGTTTTGATTGGCATGACTTACTGCTAGACAATTTTCTAAAGATATATCTTTATTGCTATCTAAAATAGTATCATCACAATCAATCCCAATTAATTTTATCATTTATATATACTCCAATCAATATAAATTTTTAATTCTCACAACTGGTTCTTCTGTAACTTGAATTCCTAATTTCTTTAAGCAATTTAAATCAACATCAGAAAGTATTGTAGCTGAATGAGCTTGTAATCCTTCAAGTTTTGGAAGTTGTTTTAAAGCAAGTTCAGCTAAAGGACTTGTAGTAGCAGATATAGCTAAAGCAATTAACACCTCATCTAAATGTAAGCGTGGATTGCGATGTCCTAAAGAATTAATTTTTAAATTTTGAATTGGCTCAATAATATTATGACTTATTAACATTAAACTATCATCAATATTAGCTAACTCCTTTAAAGTATTTAAAATTAAAGCTGCTGGAGAACGGAATAATGATGATGTTTTTCCTGTAACAATCTTACCATTTGGGAGTTCAATTGCCATATAAGGAATTTCATTTTCTTGAGCCTTTTCTAAACATACACCAACACATTTACGAGAATTAACATCAATTGAAGCTTGATTCATTAACATAATAGCTTTATTAACAGCTTCTTCACTATATTTTCCATAGAATTTATTTTTTAAAGCTGCATAATATCGACGAATAATTTCATTGCGGCTAGCATCTTGAGCTGCTTCATCATCGCAAATACAAAATCCTGCCATATTAACTCCCATATCTGTTGGAGAATTATATGGAGATAATCCATAAATTCTTTCAAAGATATTTTTAAGAAGTGGGAAAACTTCAATATCACGATTATAATTAACAGTTAATTTACCATATGCTTCTAAATGAAAAGGATCAATCATATTGACATCATTTAAATCTAAAGTAGCCGCCTCATATGCCAAATTAACGGGATGATTCAAACTAATATTCCAAATAGGAAAAGTTTCATATTTAGCATATCCAGCTCTGATTCCTCTTTTGTTTTCATGATATAGTTGTGATAAACATGTGGCCATTTTTCCACTTCCAGGACCAGGAGCTGTAACAACAACTAATGGTCTAGTTGTCTCAATATATTCATTTTTGCCTAAACCATCTTCAGAAACAACTAAAGGAATATTTTGAGGATAACCATTAATTGGATAATGCAAGTAAGTCTTTATTCCTAAATTTTCTAATTTTTTCTTAAAAATAAGAGTCAAAGGTTGCTCTTGATATTTTGATAAAACGACACTACTAACTAATAGATCAACACTTCTAAATGAATCTATTAATCTTAAAACTTCAGCTTCATAGGTTAAACCTAAATCTTCACGCATTTTATTGTTTTGAATATCATTAGAATTAACAACTATAACTATTTCTGCTTTATCTTTTAAACCTAAAAGCATTTTTAATTTTGTATCATGTTTGAAACCTGGTAAAACTCTTTCTGCATGAAAATCATCAAACAACTTTCCCCCGAATTCAAGATACAATTTATCATCGAATTGGGAAATGCGTTTCATAATTTCTTCTCTTTGAATCTTTAAATATTTTTCGTTATCAAAAGCTATTTTTTTCATTTCTTTGCCTCTTTCTATTTTATTTTTTGTTCGAACATTTTTATTTCATTAAAGTAAATTAATATTTTAAAAAAATAATTTACATTTTGTTATATATAAATAGGAAATTTTCTTTTATTAAAAAAGGTAAAATATTATCCTTTTTAAAGCAAAAATAAACTAAATAACTCTTACAACAGCAACTTTTAAATACAATCCTTCATCACTAGCAATCAAAGAAGGATGATCTTTTCCTTGGGTCCTCAATTCGACTAATTGACAAGTAACACCTGAATGACTAACACTTTCTTTAATCATTTCTAAGAATAAATTAAGAGTTAAATGTTGAGAACAACTACAAGTAATTAATACTCCTTCTTTATTTAATAATTTTAAAGCTAAAGTATTAATATCTCGATAACCTAAATACCCAGCTTTAACAGTATCAATACTTTTGGTAAAAGCTGGAGGATCAAGAATGATCACATCAAATTTTTGGTTTTCATGGCGCAAGGTTCTTAGCCTTTCAAAAACATCATCACATATTGTTTCAATATTATTAAATCCATTTAGTTCAGCATGTTTTTTAACCATGTCAATGGCTTTCTCACTAATATCTATAGCTGTAACTTTTTTGGCTCCATAGTGACTAGCACATAGAGAAAATCCTCCAACATTACAGAAGCAATCCAAAACATTTTTATCTTTTACATAGTATTTTAAATTATCGCGATTGGCTTTTTGATCTAAAAAATATCCTGTTTTTTGACCATTTTCTAAATCAACAATCATTTTCAATCCGTTTTCAACAATCTCAACTTGAGGAATAAAATCGCCATAAATAATACCTTTATACTGTTTTAATCCCTCTTTTTCCCTAACACTAACATCACTTCTTTCATATATGCCTAAAGGATGAAATATTTCCACTAAAATATCAACAATCATTTCTTTACGAATGTCCATTCCCAAAGAAAGAAATTGTACTGATAAATAATCGCCATATTTATCAACAACTAAACCTGGCAATAAATCATTTTCCCCAAAAACAACGCGATAATTATTTGAATATCCTAAAGATATGCGTCTATCATTGCTGTTCTTTATTCTTTTATAAAAGAAATCGCGATTAATTTCTGACTCATCTCGAGATATAATTCTCACAATTATTTTAGATAAATGATTAATAAAACCATATCCAATAAAACGACCATCATTTGCTAAAACTTTAGCAATACTTCCTTGAACATCTTTGCCTTCTATTTTATAAACTTCGTTGGCATATACCCATGGATGTCCAGCTATGATACGTTTTTCTTCACCTTTTTTTAATGTTAAAACATACATGAAATCACCTATTTTTGCATATTTTTCCAAATTTTTGTCATTAAAGGTCTTGGTAAAAACCTCGATCCAAAATAATGAATTTTATTATATATTCCATATATTGATTTGCTTTTTCCTTTTTGGCTATCTTTTATAGCCCTTTTTACAACCTTTTGAGCATCATACATTGGTTTATATTTTTTAGGCCCATGAACATGTTCATTGTTATCAGCTCGATCAAAGAATTCAGTTCTAACCCAGCCAGGACAAACAACAGTAACACCAATCTTCTTAGGTTTGAGTTCTTCTCTTATGGCACATGAATAATG
>CANQJU010000055.1 GCA_947624315.1 uncultured Bacilli bacterium
TGCTTTAGGATATAATAGTGATAATGATAGTTTATTTAAAAAGTTTTGGTTAAATGGTGATGAAGTAGTTCACGTTGTTGGAAAGGACATTTTAAGATTTCATGCTATTTATTGGCCAATTATGTTAATGGCTTTAAATATTCCTATTAAGTATAAATTATATGCTCATGGATGGGTTTTAATGAAAGAAGGAAAAATGAGCAAATCAGTTGGAAATATTGTTTATCCAATGGATGTTGTAAATCGTTATGGCCTTGATTCAATGAGATATTATTTAATTAGAGAAATGCCTTTAGGAAATGATTGCATTTTTTCCTATGAACGTTTTATTGAAAAGTTTAATACGGATTTAGCAAATGATTTAGGTAATTTAGTAAGTCGTACAATTGCGATGATAAACAAATACTTTAATGGACAAGTTGTTAAAAATGCATGTGACTATTTTGCTATTGATAAAGAATTAGAAGAACTTGTTAATTCTACTATTGAAAAGTATCATAATTCTTTCAGCAATTTCCGTTTCCAAAATGGTTTAAATGAAGTTTGGAATTTAATCAATAGAACTAATAAATATATTGATGAAACAGCCCCTTGGGTTTTAGCTAAGGATGAAAGTAAAAAAGATGAACTTAATGATGTAATGTACCATTTATATGAAAGCATTCGCAATATTGCAATTATGCTTTTACCGGTAATGCCTGATACATCAGAAAAGATATTGAATTATTTAAATAGTTCTAAAGAAAAATCACAATTTGCTACTTTAGGATTTGGAAATACTAAAGAAAATAAAGTTTGTGAAAAAGCCGAACCTTTATTTAAGAGATTAGATTTAGAAGAAGAATTAAAATATCAACAAGAAGTAAGCCAAAAAGCTGCTAAGGAAAAGAAAAATAATTTCAAAGACGAAATTACTATTGATGATTTTGCAAAACTTGACTTGCGAGTTGGTGAAGTATTAGATGCTAAGAAGATGGAAAAATCGGACAAGCTTTTAGTTATGAAAGTTAAAATTGGTGAAGAGGTTCGCCAAATCGTTTCAGGAATTGCTAAACATTATTCTCCTGAAAGCATGGTTGGAAAAAAGGTAATTGTGGTAGCAAATTTGAAACCTGTTAAATTGCGCGGATATGATTCTGAAGGAATGATCTTAGCTGCTTCAAGTTCTGATGAATCTTTAGAGGTTGTTGAAATTAATAAAGAGCCATCAGGGGCTAAAATTAGTTAGTTGGTGAAGAAATGGGAAAAGTATCACAATTTATAAAAAGTAGAAGTTTTCAAGGTGTATTAGGAATGATACTTGGCGCAGTAATTTATAGCGCTGGAGTTGTCTTTATATTGGATTTAGGTAATTTTTATGCTGGTGGAATTACTGGTATTTCACAGATTATTCAAACGATTTTTAGTAAAGGAGCATTGCATTTATTCCCGGGTTTCAAAAGTATCTTTGTGGCTGTTATGAATGTACCTTTGTTCTTGATTGGTTGGCGAGGAGTAAGTAAAAGATTTGCGGTTTTAAGCTTGTCGGCAGTTATTATTCAAACTGTTACTATGGCTTTATTTGAGCTTTTACAAGACTATGGTTTTAATCCTTTACAAGAATTACAATCAGATAAATTAACACTAGCTATTTTAGGTGGTTTGGTTTTAGGACTTGGTAATGGTATTTGTCTAAAAAGTGGAGCATCTACTGGTGGAATGGACATTATCAACCAATTTCTTTCATTTAAAAAGAAAACATCATTTACTAAAATATCTTTTTCAATAGATTTTTGTATCATTGTAACAGGTGGTTTAGTTGGTGATATTAAAGTTGCCATTTATACTATTGTTAGATTAATTTGTAGTATATTAGTAATGGATAAAGTTTATACAATTTATAAATATGTTAAATTATCAATTGTCACAGAAGAAAAGAATCGTATGCGCGATGCTTTAGTAAATAAGTTTGTTCATGGTTTGACTATTTATGCAGCAACAGGTGGATATTCTAATACACCTAAGTATGTATTTGAAACAGTAATACTAACTTATGAAATTGCTGATTATCGAGATATAGTTCATCAGATTGATCCAAATTGCTTTGTTACATATACAGCAATTAAATCAATTGATGGTCATTATACAAGAAAAACAATAAGCTAAGGTATTAATAAATGCAAAAAAACATTTGACAATGATAGTCAAATATTGTATAATATACAAGGTACATTTTATTTATCCCACAATAAATAATAAGCCCTGCTGAATCAAATATTCCACGTATTTGATGAATTATTTTTAAAATAACAGGAGAGAAAAAATGAATAAAAGTTATATGGCTAATGCTCAAACTATTGAACGTAAATGGTTTGTTGTAGATGCTACAGATTTAGTTTTAGGTCGTTTATCTACAGAAGTTGCTTCACTTTTAAAAGGTAAACATAAACCTACATACACACCACATGTTGATTGTGGAGATTACGTTATTATTATAAATGCTGATAAGGTTGTTTTGACAGGAAACAAATTAGATGACAAATTATATTATCGTCATTCTGGATATCCTGGTGGATTAAAAAGCAGAACTGCTAAGAGAATGTTAGAATTACAACCTCAAAAGGTTTTAGAAAAATCTATTAGAGGTATGTTACCTAAAAATCGTTTAGGTGAAGATATGTATAGAAAACTTTTTGTTTATGCAGGAAGTGAACATCCACATCAAGCACAAAAACCTGAAGTTTATACATTGAGAGGCTAGGAGGAATAAAATATGGCAAAAGTACAATATTATGGTACTGGTAGACGTAAGAGCTCTGTTGCTAGAGTTCGTTTAGTTCCTGGTACTGGAAAAATTACTATTAATGATCGTGATTTTGTTGATTATGTTCCATCAGCAGCCGTTCGTCTAGATGTTTTACAACCACTTAACTTAACAAACACAAATACAAGTTATGATGTATTAGTAAATGTTTGTGGTGGTGGAATTGTTGGTCAAGCTGGTGCAATTCGTCATGGAATTAGTCGAGCTTTATTAGAAGTTAATCCTGATTATCGTTCAGTGCTTAAAAAAGCTGGCATGTTGACTCGTGATTCTCGTGCTAAAGAACGTAAGAAATATGGTCTTAAAGCCGCAAGACGTGCGCCACAATTTTCAAAACGTTAGTATTAATGCAGATAGTTTTATCTGCATTTTTATTTTGAAAAAAAAGTAAAAATCTTTACAATTTTATTTATTATGTATATAATAATAGTGTGTAAATAATATTTATGGAGATATAAAAATGATTAAATTATATAATTCATTAACAAATAAGATTGAAGAATTTAAAACTATCAAAGACAATGAAGTTATGATGTATGTATGCGGTCCAACTGTCTATAGTAATATTCACATTGGTAACTCTCGTCCCGTTATTTTCTTTGATACAGTATCAAGATTTTTTAAATATGTTGGTTATAAAGTCACTTATGTCTCTAACTTTACTGATATAGATGATAAGATTATCAAAAGAGCAAAAGAAGAAGGCGTAAGTGAAAAGGAAATAAGTGAAAAATATATTAGAGAAATTAGTAATACATATAAAAGACTTAACTGCTTACCTCATGATGTTAATCCGAAAGTAACAGAATCAATTGATGAAATTATAAATTTCATTAAAGATCTTGTTGATAAGGATTGTGCATATGTTGTTGATGGTGATGTTTATTTTGATGTATCTAAAGCTAAAAATTATGGAATTTTAAGCGGCCAAAGTATAGACAATCTTATTAAGGGCGCTCGTATTGAACAAAATGAAAAAAAGAAAAATCCTATTGATTTTACTTTGTGGAAAAAAACTGATGAAGGAATACAATGGGATTCCCCATGGGGTATGGGTAGACCTGGTTGGCATACTGAGTGCGTAGTAATGATTAATGATATTTTTCATGGCCCTATTGATATACATGGTGGAGGTCTTGATTTAAAGTTTCCTCATCATGATAATGAAATTGCTCAAGCTGTGTGCCAATATGATAACCAAATTGCTAACTATTGGATGCATAATGGTAGAATTAATTTTGATGGTGAGAAAATGAGCAAATCTTTAGGAAATGTTTTATGGGCTAATGATTTACTTGATAAGGTTCCTTTTCAAGTATATAGATTAATGATTTTAAATGTGCCTTATCGTCAACCACTAAATTATAAAGATGATTTATTGCAACAAGCAAGTAATGATTATGAGAAAATTAAAAGAGCATATATTAGCTTGTTTAGATGCCTTGAAGTTGAAAAGAAAGCTTTAGGCAAAAAAGAAGTCCAAAAGGATGAACTTGTTAACCTTAAAAATGAATTTATTGAAGCAATGTCTAATGACTTTAATACCGCTAATGCTATTACTGTTGTTTTCCAACTTGTTAAAGTGGTTAATAATTATGTTAGAGATAAGAACATTGATGTTAAAGATTTACAAGAAGCTTTACAACTATTTGATGAATTCTTATGGGTTTTAGGAATTGAAACAAATTTACAAGAATTAACTAGCGAAGAAAAAGAAATTGTTAGTAAATGGCAAGAAGCTCGTAATTTAAAAGATTTTGCTAAAGCTGATGAATTGAGAAAAATAATTAATGAAAGAAATATTTTAATATAATGAATATTGAATTATTAAATGGTGCTAATTTAGCCTTTATTGGCGATGCTTATTATGAATTATATATTAGAAAGTATTGTCTAAATAAAGGAATAACAAATCAAAAAGAATTACATAAAGAATGTGTTAAATTTGTTAGTGCTCATGCTCATGCTTTAATATATGAAAAAATATCAGAGAATAATATTTTAAACGATATGGAAAAGAATATCTTTAAAAGAGGTCGCAATCATCATTTTAAATCAAATCGTAAAAATATTAATCCTATTGAATATGCTATTAGTTCTGGGTTTGAATCACTAATTGGATATTTATATTTAAAAGAGGATTTTTCTCGATTAGATGATTTATTAAAGTTTGCAATTGAGGTAATAGAAAACAATGAATAAAATAGTTTGTGGGAAGAATGCTGTAAGAGAAGCAATTGTTAGTAGTAGAGTAAATAAACTTTACTTACAAGCATTTAATGATGAATTTATCAATTTAGCAAAAAAGTATAGTATAGATTATCAAATAATTGGCAAAGATAAAATGGAACAGATGACAACTGAAAACCATCAAGGCATTATTGCTTTAGTCAAAGATTATCAATATTATAATTTAGAGCAAATAATGAATACAAATAAGCATTCATTAATTGTTATTTTGGATGGATTAAAAGATCCTCATAATTTAGGAGCAATTATAAGAACATGCGAAGCAACAAAAGTTGATGGAGTTATTATTCCTAAAAACAGAAGTGTTAGAATTAATGAAACTGTTAGCAAAGTTTCAACAGGTGCTATTGAATATGTTAAAGTTTGTGAGGTTACAAATATTTCACAAACTATTGATAAACTTAAGAAAAATGGATATTGGATTGTTGGCGCTGAACACGAAGCGAGAAGTCAAAATTATTGGGATTTAAATTATGATATGCCAATTGCTTTAGTGATTGGATCAGAGGGGGAAGGTATTTCTCGTTTGATTAAGGAAAAATGTGATTTTTTAATTGATATACCAATGGAAGGTCAGATTAATTCCCTTAATGCTTCAGTAAGCACAGCAATAATTATATATGAAATAAAAAGACAACAAAGATAGGGGATAATGTATGTGTCAGTATAATGATAATGAATTATTATACTTGATTTACGAAAAAGAGGATGCTGCTTTAGAAGTGATATTTGATAAGTATAAACCAATGATTTTAAGAAGAATCAAAGAATTTAAAGTTGTTTATTGCAATTATGATGACTTTTATCAAGAAGGTTTATTAATGCTTAAAAAAGCTGTTGAGACTTTTGATTCAAGTTATAATAAAACTTTTAATAGATATTTTGATTTGATTTTGCAAAGAAGATTTATTCGATTAGTTCAAAATGAAAAAGATTATAACTATAATATAACATTAAAAGATTATGAGTTTTTCGAGTGCTTTGAAGACACTTCAACTGTGAAAACATTAATGGATATTGATTGTGGATCACTTAGTAGGTTTGAACGTCAAGTCTTTGAAAAATTATATAAAGAAAATAAAGAAATTAGTAAAATTAGTGATGAATTGGGATGCAATGTAGAATGTATTTATAATGCATCAGCAAGAGCTAAAAAGAAACTTCGAAAAAAATACCTATAAGTAAAAACCCACTCTTGACAAAATACAAATTTTTTGGTAAAATAATTTGTATGATTATAGGTGGATTATGAGAGAAAAAGTTATTTTAGTGTGTGAAGAATGCTTATCAAGAAATTATACAATAGACAAAAATAAACTTTCAAATCCTAATAGAATTATTATAAAAAAATTTTGTAAGAAATGTAATAAGCATACAATTCACAAGGAAACAAAATAGGAGGAACCAAAATGGCAGAAGTTAATGCTAAACCAAAAGAAAAAAAAGAAAATGGTGTTTTATCCATTTTTACAAAGGAATATAAATTTGAAGGAATTATCTTATTGATTTTATCATTAGTTGCCTTAGTATTAGGTACAATGGTATTAATCGGTATTCAAACAAATGGTGCAAGTGGATTAGTTGTTAGTGATGGAGTATTCTTAATTGGTGATTATCCAGCTGCATTTGCTTGGATTTTAATTGTATTAGGTGCTGTATCTCTTATCTTAGCAGTATGGCCTTTCTACAAACCATCTCTTTCTGAAATAAAGAAAATTACATGGACAAAACGTGGCGAGTTATTACATAACACAGCAATAGTATTTGCGTTTATCCTTATTTTATCAATTTTCTTTATTGTTTGTGATTTTGCTTTTGGATATCTTGTTCAATTCTTCCAATGGATTGCTTTAAAACTTTAATTGGTGGCTAAAATATGAACGAACGAGCATGGTATGTTGTTCAAACTTATTCAGGATTTGAAAATGCAGCAAAGAAGAATATTGAAAGACGTGCTGAATCAATGAGTATGACTGACTGCATCTTTAATGTGCTAGTTCCTGAAGAAAAAAGTTATGAAAAAAAGAAA
>CANQJU010000056.1 GCA_947624315.1 uncultured Bacilli bacterium
ATAGATATTATATATAATACATTAAAGGCTTCACATATTGTATGTGATGAAGGACCTTTACAAGGTGGAGAATATGGCCCATATGTTCAAACAATGCGAAAAGACATATATATGAAATATGCTTTAGAGCTTGTTGAAAAAGGAGCAGCATATTATTGCTTTTGCGATAAAGAGCGCCTTGATTCATTAGCAACTGAAAATGGCATTAAACGTTACGATAAGCATTGCTTGCATTTATCAAAAGAGGAAGTTCAAGAAAGACTTGCTCGTGGTGATAAATGGGTAATTCGTCAAAACATGCCAACAGAAGGGGTTAGTGAATTTGATGATTTAGTATTTGGACATGTAAGTGTTCCTAATAATGAACTAGAAGATCAAATCTTAATAAAGTCTGATGGCCTACCAACATATAACTTTGCTAATGTTATTGATGACCATTTAATGAAAATTTCTCATGTAATGCGTGGAAATGAATATTTAAGTTCCACTCCAAAGTATAATCTATTATATGATGCTTTTGGATGGGAACATCCTAAATATATTCATTTGACACCTATTATGAAAGATGCCACAAGAAAACTTAGTAAACGTCATGGTGATGCCAATTTTGATGATTTTACAAGTAAAGGATATTTACCAGAAGCCATTATAAACTATATTGCTTTACTGGGATGGAGTCCAAAAAGCGAAGAAGAAAAGTTTTCAATGGATGAATTAATTGAAAAATTTAGTATTAGTGGTTTATCTCGCTCAAGCAGTATTTTTGATGAAGCTAAAATGAAATGGCTAAATGGAGAGTATATTAAAGAATTACCATTTGATAAATTTATGGAATTAGCTTATCCATTCTTTGAAAAGTCAAAGATTAAAGGAAAATATAGTTACGAAAAATTTGGAAAATTAATCCAATCTCGAATTGAAATATTAAGTGAAATACCAGAAAAAGTTGATTTTATTGTTGATTTTGTTCCTGCTGAAAAGGAAATGTATTTAAACAAAAAATTTAAAATCGATGAGGTTTTAGCTAAGAAGGTATTGGAAACATCAATTCCTGAATTAGAAAAATTAAATGAATGGAATGAAGATAATTTGCATAGTGCAATTATGAAAATTTCGGAAATGTTAGAAGTTAAATCAGGAGTTGTTTATACTGTATTGCGAATTGCTTTAACTGGTGTAATGGTTACTCCAGGTGGAAGCCCTGAAATGGCTGATATTTTGGGTAAAAAAGAATCACTTGAAAGATTAAAATTAAGTATGAATAAATTATAAAAAGGATGTGGTAAAAATGATTAAAAAAGAAATTTGTCAACAGGTTTTAGAAGAATGCCTTAAAACTGGTGGAGATTTTGCAGAGATTTTTGCAGAAGACACTTGTAAAAACAATTATGAATTAACTGGTGGAAAAGTAACTCAAGCTAATACTCAAAATTTACATGGAGTTGCTATTCGTATTTTAAAAGGTTTTAAAGAAGTAAATGGTTATACAAATGATTTTTCTTTAGATAGTATGTTAAAACTTGCTAAAAGTCTTAGTGAAGCTGTAAGTGGAGAAAACTTAGGAATTAAATTTACTCTTCAAGAAGAAAAACCTGCATGTATTGTTAAAGCAATTAAAAAACCTTCATCACTTACAAATGATGAAAAAATTGCTTATATGAAGAAGTTATACAATGCTACTAAAGAATATTCTGATGAAGTATCTCAAGTTATTTGTACTTTAACAGATGAAGAACAACATGTTTTAATTGCTAACACTTTAGGAAAATATATTGAAGATGATCGCCATCATGTTCGTTTAGGAGCTAATGCTATTGCTAATTATAATGGACAAATGCAAACAGCATCTGATACAATTGGTGGAAATTCTGGATATGAATTATTTGATGACAAAGATTTAGTAAAATTTGGTCAAGATATTGCTAAAGCAGCAGTAACAATGGCTCATGCTGATGAAATGGTTGGCGGTGTTTATACAGTTGTTATTCACAATGGCTTTGGTGGTGTATTATTACACGAAGCATGTGTTCACAGCCTTGAAGCTACATCTGTTGCTAAAGGAGCTTCTGTATTCTGTGGAAAACTTGGACAAAAGATTGCTAGTGATATAGTTACAGCTATTGATGATGGAACTAGAGAAAATCAATGGGGTTCATTAAATTGTGATGATGAGGGTAATCCTACTCATAAAAATGTTTTAATTGAAAATGGCATTTTAAAAAGCTATTTAGTAGATTATCGTAATTCTCGCAAGATGAATCATCCAATTACTGGTAGTAGTAGACGTCAAAATTATCGCTATTCACCAACATCAAGAATGACAAATACCTTCTTTGCTCCTGGTAATGATTCTTTTGAAGACATCATTAAAAAGACAAAGTTTGGATTATTTGCTAAAAAAATGGGCGGTGGAAGTGTAAATCCTTCAACTGGTGAGTTTAATTTTGCGGTAAATGAAGGATATATGATTGAAGATGGAAAGATTACTAAACCAGTTAGAGGAGCTACTTTAGTTGGTAGTGGTGCTGAAGTTTTACTTAATATAGATATGATTGCTGATAACTTAAGCTTTGGTCATGGTATGTGTGGATCTGCTAGTGGATCAATTCCTACTGATGTTGGTCAACCTACAATACGTGTTCAAAATATGGTTGTTGGTGGAAGAGGTGCAAAATAATGGATTTTCAAAAATTAATTAAAAAAGCAAAAGAAGAACAAATCGAAGATATAGAAGTTTATTGCGAAGAAAATAAGAATTTGCGCATTGAATTATTTAATGGTGAAGTTGAAAAAAATAGTTTACAAAACAGCAACGTTGTTTCTGTTAGAGCTATTTATAATGGCAAAATGGCTTATCTTACTTTTGAAGATGAAAATATGGATATTGAAAAAGTAATTGCCAAACTTAAAGAAAATGCTAACAGTTTAACAACTTTAGAAGAATTTGAAATCTTTGGTGGAAGTGAATCTTATCCTGAATTACCAAAGGTTGAAAGTGGATTAGATAAAGTTAGTCTTCTTGATAAAATCAATCTTTTAAAAGAAACTGAAAAAATTGCTAAAGGATTAGATAAACGTATTGTTTTACTTCCTTCTTGTAGTTATAGTGAAGCACACAGTAAAACAACTATTGTTAATTCAAAAGGATTAAATATTAGCAAAAGTACTGAATATGCAGCTTTAGTTTTAGGAGCAGTTGCTCAAGAAAATGGTTCAACTCAAGATGGATTTGAAGTTAAAGTTGTTTTAAAATATGATGAATTAGATCCAAAGAGTATTGCTGAAAAAGCTGTTAAACAAGCTGTTTCTATGTTAGGTGCTAGTGGTGTTGAACCTAAAGTGTATCCATTAATTATTGAAAATGAAGCAATGTCAAGTCTTTTAGGTGGATTCTCATCAATGTTTATGGGTGATGCCGCTATTAAAAAACTTACATCTTTAATCGGTAAAGAAGGAGAAAAGATTATGCAAGATTGTGTAAACATTATTGATGATCCTCTTATGCCTAATTCTCCAAATTCTCAACCTTTTGATGATGAAGGTGTTGCTTGTTATAAGAAAAACGTTGTTGAAAATGGTGTATTTAAAACATTCTTACATAGTTTAAAAACAGCAAAATATTTTAAAACAAAATCAACTGGTAATGGTGTTAAACAATCATCAATTGTTGCTAGTGGTATAAATCTTTATATCGATAAAGGTAATAAATCTAAAGAAGATTTAATTGCTAGTACAAAAGAAGGTCTACTAATTACTGATTTATCTGGATTACATGCAGGACTAAATCCTATAAGTGGCGATTTTAGTGCTCAATCATCTGGATATTATATCAAAGATGGAAAGATTGATAGACCAGTAACTTTAATTGTTGTATCTGGTAACTTCTTAAAGATGATGAATGATATTGAAGAAATAGGCTCTGATTTATTTATTTCTCCATCAGGAGTTGGTGCCCCTTCAATTAAATTCAGAGGATTACCAGTTTCAGGTAAATAAAGGAGTTAAGATATCTCATATTGAGATATCTTTTTATTGAAAATGAAGTTTAATGAATTATTAATTAACAATTTAATATTACAAGGAATAAACAAAATGGAATTTTCGGAAATGACTGATGTTCAAGAAAAAGTAATTCCTTTGGCTTTAAATAATAACGATATTATTGCTCAAGCCCCAACAGGAACAGGAAAGACATTGGCATTTGCTATTCCCATTTTAGAAAAAATAGATGCTAATATTGAGAAGATTCAAGCTATTGTTATTGCTCCAACAAGAGAATTAGTTAATCAAATTAATAAAGAAATAAATCGTTTAGCCTATTTTTTAAAAGATATTATTTCCGTTGCTATTTATGGTGGCGAAGCAATTGATAAGCAAATATATGAATTGAAAAAGCGCCCACAAATAATTGTGGCTACTCCTGGTCGCTTGCTAGATCATATGGAAAGAAGAACCATACGATTGAATGATGTTAAAATAGTTGTTTTAGATGAAGCTGATGAAATGCTCAATATGGGATTTTTAGAAGACATTACTAATATTTTAAAAAATGTTCCTCTTCGTCACCAAACAATGCTTTTTTCAGCAACTCTTCCTTCGGAAATCGAAAAAGTTGCTAGTGATATTTTAATTGATCCCGAAAGAATTCATCTAAGCAAGAAAAAACTAACAGTTGATATGATTGATCAAAAGTATATCGATGTTAAGGAAAAAGATAAAATTGAAGTTATTTCTCGAATTCTTGATATCAATGAATATAAATTAGTCATGATTTTTTGCAACACTAAAAAAACAGTTGATGAAGTAACTAGTAAACTTTTAGTACGTGGTTTTTTAGTAGAAGCTTTGCATGGTGATATGAAACAAATGCAAAGAGATAGAGTTATGATGCGTTTTCGCAAGGGATTAATCAATATTTTAGTTGCTTCCGATGTAGCCGCCAGAGGTCTTGATATTGATGATGTTGATGTGGTTTTCAATTATGATGTCCCAACAGATGAAGAATATTATGTTCATCGAATAGGAAGAACTGGAAGAGCTCAAAAGTCCGGTTTATCAATTACTTTAGTTACAAGAAGTGAAAAAAATCAATTGCGTAATATTATGAAATATACAAAGAGTGATATTATGCAAATGATGATTCCTAGTATGGAAAAAGTAATGAAAGTAAGAGTTAAAAAAATTATAAAGGAAGCACTAGATACCTTAGAACAAGAGAATAATTTGGCCAATCAATATATTGCTAAAGAAATGAACAAAATTGATTTTGTTGACAAAGATCAATTGATTAAAGGTCTTATTTCTTTACAATTAAGCAATAATGATAATGAAGATATTGACTTAAAAGAAGAAATTGAAGAGCGCAAGCAAAAAAGAAATAGAGAACAAGCTAGAATATTTGTTAATATCGGTAAAAAAGATAAAATTAAGGTCTACAATTTAACTGATTTTTTGTCTAAAAAGACAAATATGACTAATGCTGATATTGATAATGTTGAAATACATGATAATTTTTCTTTCTTTGATGTTCCTTTAGAATATGCCAAGGATTTAATCAAACATCCTTTAGATTACAAAGGAAAAAGAATGATCTTTGAAATGGCAAAAGGAAATAAAAAAGCCAAAAAGAAGAATAAAAAATAGCAGGTATATCTTAAATGATATATCTGTTTTTTTTGCTTTAAATAAAAAGAACTTGTCAATTAATAACAAGTTCTAACTAATTATTTTCACTTTTTATACCTTGATAATAGTCTTTATTTTTCATGGCTTTATCAATTTCATTCATCACTACTAATTTTTTTAGACTCCAAAGTGGAGCAATTAAATCATCTCTTGGAGCATCACCATTTAGGCGATGAACAACAATATTTTTATTTAGATAAGCTAATTGTTCACTAGTTATATCAACATATTCATCTAAAGTTAAGACATGAAAAGGATTATTTTGATATATTATAGCTAAAGGTGTGTTTTTTAAAACAAACAATGAGTGAATTTTAATCCCTTGAATATCAAAATGATCTAAATACTTTACAGTATCAATCATCATTTCTTTAGTTTCATATGGAAGACCATTAATAATATGAACGATTACTTCTAAATGATGTTTTCGTAAATCTCTTACAGCTTTTTCAAAGATAGAAAGTTTATAACCTCGATTAATAAATTCAGCTGTTTTTTCATGAATTGTTTGTAAACCCAATTCAACCCAAACAGGAAGATGTTGATTTATTTCCTCCAGCAAATCTAAAATTTCTTCACTTAAACAATCGGGACGAGTAGCTATACTTAAGGCAACAATATCTTTATTTAGGTTTATAGCTTCATAATATATTTTTCTTAGTTTTTCTATTGGTCCATAAGTATTGGTGTTTGCTTGAAAATAGGCTATATATTTCGCCTTAGGCCACTTTTCATGGATGATACCTTTAATAATATTAAATTGTGTATCAAGCGAATCTGCCTTATTTCCCCCAAAATCACCACTGCCACTAGCTGAACAAAATATACAACCAGTTTTACTGATTTTTCCATCTCTATTTGGGCAAGTGAAGTTACCATTTAAAGCCACTTTAAAAACTTTATCTTTAAAGCGCTCTTTAAGATAATAATCTAAAGTATAATATCTATGTTGTGAATTAATATATTTTTCCATAATTGTTCCTCAAGTAATTATAGCATATTTTTTTACAAAAACAAATTGCTAGTCTAATTTTTATTGATAAAAAATATAATTTCATAGGTGATATTATGATAGATATTATTGTTTTAATAATCTTTTTATTATCAATAATTGTTAGTTTTAAATATAAATTTGTGCAATTTAAAGCTATAAGTCATACTCGAAAAATATTAATCAAAGAAAAAGATAAATCAGTTTATCAAACATTTATGGTATCACTTGCTTCTCATATTGGTACAGGAAATATTGTTGGGATATCAACAGCTATAATTTATGGAGGGGCTGGAAGTCTTTTTTGGATGTGGATATTTGCTCTGACTTCTTCCATATTTTCATTAATTGAAAATACTTTGGCTCAAAATTACAAAATGGAAATTGAGGGAGAGTATCGCGGAGG
>CANQJU010000057.1 GCA_947624315.1 uncultured Bacilli bacterium
AAAATTTTTGTTAAAAAAATGAAAGAGCAGAATTATAAAGTATATAGAAAATCTGTTGAAAGAATAAAATATAGTAATGAATTTATAGGAATATGGGCATGTGCTTCATTAATTCATGTTAAAAGAAATAACCTCGCAAAAGTATTAAAAAAGTGTTTAATAGCATTAGAGGATAATGGTATAATGTATTTTTCTTTTAAATATGGAAACAAAGAGATTAAAAAAGATGGAAGATATTTTAATTATATCAATGAAGAAATTTTGTTTGATTTACAAAAAGAACTTGATTTTAAAATATTAAAATATTATATTTCTAGTGATGTAAGAATAGATAGATCAGAAGAAAGATGGCTAAATGTTATTATAACAAAAATAGTAGGAGGTTAATAATGGAAAGATTAGAATTATTAAAGCAAAGAATTCAGAAATTTGTTGATGATAGAGATTGGAATCAATTTCATTCTCCTGAAAACTTAGCTAAATCAATTGCTATTGAAGCTTGTGAATTACTTGAATGTTTTCAATGGAATGGCAAAGAGTACAATATTGATGATGTAAAAGATGAATTAGCTGATGTTATGAATTATTGTATTCAAATGTCTCAAGTTTTAGATGTTGATCTTATTGATATCATTAATAATAAACTAGATAAGACAGAGAAAAAATATCCTGTCGAAAAGGCTAAAGGTGTTTCAACAAAATACAATAAGCTATAATATTTATTATTAGGTCCTAAAGCATTGCCAATTTGACATAATATTGTAAAAGTGGTATAATAAAAAAAATAATTAATATTTAAAGGACAATAGTAATGAAAAAAAGCACCAAAAAAGAACTATTATTAGATTGTACAATGAAAGCTGTAGCCGAAAACGGTCTAATGAATGTATCAATGCAGATGATAACGAAAATGGCAAATACGGCGGAAGGGTTGATATATAAACATTATCAAACAAAAGAGAATTTACTTTTGCAGTGTTATTTAAGCGTTTATGAAGATTTAAAAGCGCATATTGAAACTGATATTAATAAAGTAGAAGTAACAAATAAAGAGGAAATGATTAATTCCTTGCATAATTTATGGAAAAAATATTTCAAATTTCTAATAAAAAATAGAGAAAAGACTCTTTTCTTTTATGAATATCGTAATTCTTCTTATATGTATCAAGCAACGGCAAACGGATTAGTTGATCCGAAAAATACATTCAGTGAACTTGCAAATTTCTTTTATTCACTTGATAAAAAATTTAATATTTTACAAAAAAGTGATTTAAAGTCATTCTTCGTATATGTAACTGATATAACAATTATTTTTGCAATTCGTCTTATAAATTCGAAAATTGAAGTTAATAAAGAAACAACTGAGATGCTATGGAACTTGGTATGGCACGGCCAATCATGGCTGATTGATGCCTAATTAAATGCATTAAAATGGATAATAGGAAACTATTATCTTTTTTTTATAAAAAGTGTTGACAATTGTGAAATTAAATAATATAATATTAGTATAGTGAGCACTCACTATATTTTACTAGTTTTTATTTTTGAGGTAAAACTTATGGATAAAAATAAAAAATCATTTTTTTTAAAAAAATCTTTAATTTTTTCATCTTTATTCTTTTGTTTTGTTTTAGCTTTTTTACTAGTTTGTAATTTGATTATTATTGTTAAACAGTTTGTTAAACCTAATTCTCCTCCGTTTATCTTTGGATTGACTGGAATGATTGTTCAATCTAATTCTATGAGTGGAGATAGAAGTGATCATATTGAAGTTGATGATTTTATTTTTGTGAAAAAAGTTCCTTATTCCAAACTACAGGTTAATGATATCATCGCTTTTTATGATAATAAAATAATTATTACTCATCGCATTATTGGCATCGAAAAAAATGAAAATGATGAAGATGTATATATTACTAAAGGTGATGCCAATAATGTGCGAGATGAAAATTTGGTTACTAATGATCAAATCATTGGTAAATATATTGCTAGAATACCTAAGGTTGGATTATTTATTAGTTTCTTACAAAAACCGATTGGAACTGTTCTAATTATAAGTGCTTTTTCAGCTATTTTATTTTCGTTTTACTTTTATAAAACGAGAAAAAGAACAATTAAAAATTAAAAAATATTTTTAATTTTCATATTCTCATGAAAACATAATAAGGAGGTTATTAAATTATGAATAAAAGGAGAGTAAGTTTAAAGAGTTTAATTTTTGTTTTATTGATGCTTGTTATTGTAACAAGTGGTGTTGTTGGAACAACATTTGCTAAATTTGCTACTGGTAAAGAAGTTAATGGAAGAGCAAGAGTAGCTGCTTTTGGTGTAACTTTAGAAAGTACAGATGGAGATATTTTCTTAGATAAATATTCTAATAATGATAAAGTTGTTGTATCATCACAAGCAAGTGATAAAGTTATTGCTCCTGGAACAAAGGGAACAGTTCCTACTTTAACAATTCAGGGGACAACAGAAGTTGCTGTAAAAGTTGAATATGAATTAACTTTACAATTGACTGGTTGGACAGTTGATGGCGAATTTTATTGTCCTCTTACTTTTACAATAGGTCAAACTACTATTAAAGGAATAGAGCATAATAGCAGTGAAGCTATTGTTTTAGAGTTAGAAAAAGCACTTCAAGAGGCATCTAAAGAATATGCCCCAAATACTGAACTAACTAACGATTTAGCTATTGAATGGGAATGGTCTTTTGATGGAAATAATGATGAGAAAGATACTAAACTTGGTACAAATCCTGCAAGTCCAACTATTGATTTAACAATTAAAACTATTGTAAAGCAAATTAATACATTAAAATAATTAAATTGCTTAATAAAAGGTGATGAAGGTAATGAAAGTGCCAAGAGTTTTAGTGGTTTTTTTAAGTGTATTTTTATTTCTATGGATTGCTTCATCCTCAATCATATTAGCTAAAATGTCAGTAAATAACAATATTTCTGATAATGCAAATGTAGCAAAATTTGTGGTAAAAACCAAGGAAATAATTAATAATACTAGTCTTACCTTAAGTAAAAGTCAATCTAACAATCAATATAGTTTTATAGTAACAAATTATGACGAGTACAATGTTTCTGAAGTCGCAATAATATATAATGTTATAATATCTTATCCTAAAGAGTCTCCACTTTTTGATAAGATAAAAATGACTTTAGTTAGCGAAGAACAGGAAATGGAATATTCATTTATTAATTATGAAGGTGAACAAATATTATATATATTTAGTAATGTTGGAAGATTTAATGCTAGTAGTAAAACCGAGCATCAATATACAATATATTTTGAAACAATCGAAGAATTTAAAGAAATATATTGTGATGAAATAACAATTTATATTGATGCCAAGCAAATAAAATAAGGGAATTAAAATGAAGAAATTATTTTTAACTTTATTTATAATATTATCAATTATTATTGTCCTTTCTTTAAAATTAACAACTCATACTTTAGGAAAATATGTAAATAAAATAAGAGTTGGAAGTTTTGTTTTAACAATTGGTAGTGAAAGCGAAGTTTATTTGTTTGAAGGTGAAAATTTTAATCAATTAGTAAAAAATAGAAATTCTAACACAATTATTTTTGATATATATGATAATTATCCAGATTTTCGTAATCGCACTGATGGAACAAATGTTGGTACTTATTTAGATAAACAAGTAGAAAGCGACAAAATAAAATTATTCTACGAAAACAACACAATCTATGTCTTATCCGAAAATATTATTAAAGCAAATCCTAATAGTCAAGCGCTATTTAAAGAATGTGCATCCCTTTCTAAAATAGAGTTTAACGCTTTTGATACAAGTGAAGTCATTAACGCACAAGAAATGTTTGGATCTTGTACATCTCTAAGAAATTTAAATATTAGCTGCTTTAATACCAAAAAAGTAACAAATATGAGTAGAATGTTTTTTAATTGTCGACAACTACGTATTATTTATGTTTCTAATGAATGGAGTACTGAAAGCGTCACAAATGGTAGTAGAATGTTTTTTAATTGCATTAACATAGAAGGAAGTAGAGGAACAGAGTATAACAGAAATCGTACTGACCATACTTATGCTAGAATTGATGGTGGAAGACGTAATCCAGGCTATTTAACCAGATGGGAAGGATAGTCAAAAAACACTAAATACACGATAAGAAAAAATGCTGATATTTGATTTTCATCTATCAGCATTTTTTAATAATGTAATTCTAGAAAAATATTAAAACATTAACTAAAACATATTGAATTAATAAAATTATTAACAATAATAAATTAGTAATAAATAATTTTTTATCACTATTTTTAATTATAAAAAATAAATAAAAAATTGTAAATACTATTATTGGTAATCCTAAACATTGAATAATCCAAGGGTAAAGAACGCCTAATTCTAGGTTAGTACCATGTTCCCAATTCATTTGAATTTCTTCAGAAAATAAAGTTATTAAACATATAAAATTAATTGCATTTAAAATTGATAAAATAATAGTTAAAATACGATCCAATGAATTTTTGTTTTTCATAAATAATCACCTATTTAATTATACATATATTTTTTGATTTGTAAATTCATATGTTTTATGATAAACTATTTATGTGAAATAATGAGGAAAGTATGACTAATAAAATATTTATAATTAAAAATCAAAAAACAACATATCATATTGTTCATGGTGCTAATTCTACCGAATGTGAAAGATATGCAAGCAAAGAATTGCAAAAATATCTATATCTTTCAACAAGTACCCCCATTCCTGTTTTCTCTGATAAATGTGAAGTAAGAGGAAAAGAAATAATAATCGGAGAAGCAAGAAATAATACGTTTAAAAAACTTTTAGAAGGAAAATCAAATGAAGCTTTTTTAATTAAGGAAAATGATGGGAATATTATTATAACAGGTAATAGTCCTAGGGGAGTACTATATGGTGTTTATAAGTTTTTAGAAGAATTTATTGGATATCGTATGTATGCAAGTGATTGTGAAAGCTATGAAAAGAAAACTGATTTAGTGATTGATGAAAAATATACATTAATTCAAGATTTCACTTTTGAGTATCGTGAAGCCTATTGGACTTGTGCTTTTGACGCTAATTTTGCTAGTAAGAATATGTTAAATAGTAATTTGGCTGATTTATCAAGTAAATATGGGGGAAAGGTTAAATGGTTTAATTTTCATCATTCATTTGGTGATTTGGTTAATCCTCAAGAATATTTTGATGAACATCCTGAATATTTTTCTTTAGTTGATGGAGAAAGAAAAAAAGAACATACGGAGTTATGTTTGTCTAATCCCGATGTTTATAATATTTGTTTAAAGAAATTGAAAGAATGGATTATTAATAATCCTGAATGTGATATATTTTCGGTTGCTCAAGATGAATGGATGGGACATTTTATTAAAATGGCCTGTGAATGTGAAAACTGTAAAAAGATAGATGAAGAAAATGCCTCACAAAGCGGATCTATTATTACTTTTGTAAATAAATTAGCTGATGAAATTAAAAAAGAATATCCTAATAAATTTATTCATACATTTGCTTATCAATATTCAAGGAAAACACCAAGTAAAGTAGTTCCTCATGATAATGTTATTGTAAGATTATGTAACATTGAATGCTCATGGAATAAAGGAATAGAAGAAGCAATGATTAACAAAGATAGCAATGAGTACAAGTTTTATAATGATTTAGTGGGATGGAGTAAAATAACTAAACATTTATATATTTGGGACTATGCTGTAAATTATCGCAATTACTTATTGCCATTTCCTAATTTACGTACAATGGTTAAAAATATTGAATTGTATCGAAAATTTAATGTTAAGGGCATCTTAATGCAAGGCAATTTCTCATATGGTGGTGGAGGATATTTAGATGAGCTTAAATCTTATTTAGTTGCGAGATTATTAAGAGATGATTTTGAAGGACTTGATAAGACTATTAAAGATTTCTGTGACAATTATTATGGAAAAGAAGCAAGTCCATATATTATTGAATTCATTAATTTATGGGAAGATAATGTTTATGACAAAAAACTTTGGTTATATGATGATAGCGATAGTGATCTATTTACTACTGATATAATAAATAAAGCTTATGCTTTAATTACCCAAGCGTTAAAAGTATCTAATGGGGAGTATTATGATAGAGTAGATAAATTAATGCTATCTATGGAATATCTAATTATTGTTCGTAAGCCATTAAATGATGAAAGTCGAAATGAAATGCTAGATAAATTTATTGTAAGAGTAAAAAAGCATCACATTACAGAGTTATTTGAAAGAACAGAATTAGAATATTCATTTGATGTAATGAGAAAAAGTCAATATGCTAAGAATAGAGAAAATTGGTATTCATTATATTATATAATGAGATAGGAGAGAGAAAATGTTTAAAAAACTAAAAGAAACAAAAGATTTAATCAAAAAGATTGAATATAAAGATAGTAAACAATTAGATGAAGAAGGAAGAATAATTATTAAAATTAATGTTAGTGATGATAGTAGTTTTTTATCAACATATTATTTTAATGATAGACCAATTATAAGTAGTGATACAGCTGAGTTTATTAATCATAGTATGAAATATTTAAGACCTGATGAGAAAGTGCATTTTATTTTTTCTAGTAAAGTAATAGATGATAATGAAAAAGTACTATACAAAGAAGCAATTGTTAACTATTACAAGCTTGAGTTTTCTGATTTATCAAGAAATATTAAGAGAACTATTAGACAAGCAATTATTATGACGCTTGTGGCAATTGTTATTTTTGTTGGTTACATCCTTTTAGATTATCTAAACACTAAAACATTAATCTTAAATATTATTGATATTGCTGGTTGGGTATTTATGTGGGAGGCAGTTGATTTATTTTTCTTAGAAAGATCATCTTTAAAAGCTAAACAATTAACTTGCTATAAAATTATTAATGCAGTTGTTGATTTTGAATAGGGCCTTTTTTGGCCTTTTTAAATGGATAATCAAAGAAATTTACATTAAGTCTATTTGTTATGTTACAATTGATGTGAGACTTCCAGAGTATTTAAAAAGACTTAGATCC
>CANQJU010000058.1 GCA_947624315.1 uncultured Bacilli bacterium
GCCTTTTTTAATAAAAAAATAAAAAAGGAATTTACATTAGAGCTATTTTGATTGATAATTTGTTTAAAATTTGCTATAATATATATAATTAATAATAAGAGGTACAAAATGAAAAGAAGATGGCTTACTCCTGGTAGAGTTATAGGAATTGGTTTTCTTTCAGTAATTGTTATCGGAGCCATATTGCTTAGTTTACCAGTAGCACATAATAGTGGAGTTCATATAAAATTTATAGATGCTTTATTCACTTCCACAAGTGCTGTTTGTGTAACAGGATTGATAACTGTTGACACTTATGATTCTTTTTCATTATTTGGAAGAATTGTAATTGCGGCGCTCATTCAAATTGGTGGTTTAGGAATAACATCAATAGGAATAGGGTTAATCGCCTTGGCCTCAAGGAAAAAAATGGATTTTAAGAAGAATAATTTAATCAAGGAAGCTTTTAATTATCCGACTATGAAAGGTATAAAGGAATTAATTAGAGCAGTTATAATTATTACTTTGGGAATTGAATTTGTTGGGGCAATTGCTTCTTTTTGTGTGTTTATTCAAGATTATCCTTTTAAAGAAGCTTTAGGCATAAGTATATTCCATTCTATCTCAGCTTTTAATAATGCTGGTTTTGATATTTTAGGTGGATTTAAGAGTTTAAGTGATTATCAAAGCAATATAGCTTTAAACTTAATTACAAGTTTGTTAATTATTTTAGGTGGAATTGGTTTCTTTGTTATATATGATATGATTATTAAAAAATCATTTAAAAAATATTCATTACACACTAAAGTGGTTTTAATTGTTACTTTTTCTTTACTAGTTGGAGGAACAGTTTTATTAAAAATTACTGAAGGTAGTAATATAACTTGGTTAGGAGCCTTCTTTAATAGTGTAAGTAGTAGAACTGCTGGTTTTTCTACTTTCTCTTTAAAAGATTTTTCTAATGCTAGTTTATTAATTATGATTATTTTGATGTTCATTGGTGCTTCACCTGGATCAACAGGTGGTGGTATTAAAACAACTACTTTTGCACTGGTTATGGCTTCTCTTTTTTCAACAATCAGAAATAGAGATCCTGGTATGTTCAAAAGAAGTTTCCCTAAAAAAACGATTCAAAGAGCTTGGATTGTAACTTCTGCGGGAATATGTTTAATATTAGTTGCAACTATATTAATATGTATCTTTGAACCTGAACAAAGTTTCTTAGCATTGTTGTTTGAAGTTGTTAGTGCTTTTGCTACTGTTGGTCTATCTACAGGAATAACACCAATGCTAGCTTTATCAAGTAAAATTGTTATAATTATTACGATGTTCTGTGGCCGTTTGGGACCATTAACGATTGCGGCAATTTTAATCAATAATAAAAAAATAGATGTTAAACGTCCAGAGGATGTAATTTCCATTGGATAGAAAGGATAAATATGAACAAAGTTAATAAAGAATTATATGGTGTAATTGGTTTGGGACGCTTCGGCTTCTCACTTGCACAAGCATTAGCTAAGGCAGGCAAAGAAGTTTTAGTCATAGATCAAGCTGAAAGTGTTGTTAAAAGTGCACTAGCATTTACTGATAATGCTTTTATAGTAGGAGCCTTGAACAAAGAAAATTTACAAGATACGGGTATACAAAACTGTGATACAGTTATTATTTGTATCGGCCAAAAAATAGATGTTAGTGTTATGGCAACTTTAGCCGTTTTAAAACTTGGAGTTAGAAGAGTTATAGCAAAAGCTCTAAGTGAAGAACATGGTGCTGTTTTAGAAGCACTTGGTGCTGAAGTTGTTTATCCTGAACATGATATGGGAATACGTGTGGCAAATCGTTTGACTAAGCCTCATATTCTTGAATATATTTCTTTAAATGAAGAAATCGATATTACAGAAATTAAACTAACTGAAAGAGTTAACAATATGTCAATTGTTGATTTGGATCTTCGTAAGGAATATGGATTAAATATTATTGCTGTTAAACAAAATGATAATATTATTATTGATTTTGATCCAAGTACCATTTTAACAAGCAATGATTCAATTACTGTTATTGGTAAAAAGAGTAACATTAGTAAATTTGAAAAAAGCTTAAATTAGTCATATCTTTGTATATGACTTTCTTTTAGAAAATTAGGAGATTATATGAAAAAATATTTAGGTGACAAAAAGTTTTATAAACATGTTTTTACTTTGATCTTACCCATTATGTTGCAACAGCTTTTTGTCTCGATTGCTGGATATATTGATAATTTAATGATAAATAGTTATGGTGGTAATGCCTTAGCATATAATGGTGTGAGTGCTGCCAATCGTTTGATTTTTGTTTGCAATTTTGTGTGGATGGGACTTGCAGCAACGGCAAGTATTTTTATTGCTCAATATTTTGGAGCCAAAAATCAAGAAAAAATAAAAGAATCAATACGATTATCATTGATTGTTGAAGCAATCTTTGGTGTAATAGGTATTTTAGCAATTGTCTTTTTTGGCAAATTAGTTGTCAATACATATGTGCAAGAACCAGTTGCTAGAGGCTATGGATATGATTATTTAAAAGTAATGATTTTTGGAGTTATGTTTATATCCATAAATACGGCAATTAGCAATAGTCTAAGAAGTGTTAAAAAAGCCAATTTACCTTTAATTGCCGGAATAATTGGTATAGTTGTTAATATATTTTTAAATTATGTTTTGATATTTGGACATTTTGGAGCTCCATCAATGGGTCCAAAAGGAGCTGCCATTGCTACTGTTGTTTCTAAGGTTGCAGAATTCTTAGTTTTCGTTATTGCTATTTTAATAATGCAAGAAGAGAACTTTAAAGGTGTTTTAAAATCATTAAAGGTTAGTAAATCTTTAGTTGTTGAATATATTAAAAAAGGAGTTACTTTAGTAAGCAATGAATTATTATGGTCATTAGGAATGGTAATTTTAGCTGCCTTTTACACCTATAAAAATGATTTATGGTACACCGCATATTCATATTCACAAAATATAAGTGATTTATTTTTTATAATATTCTCTGGAATAGGAACAGGAACAGCTGTTATTTTAGGCGAATCATTGGGTAAAAATGATTTTGAACGCGCTGAAAAAGATTACTATAGTATGCGAGGCTTTTCAACAGCTGCTGGAGTATTTGTGGGAATATTGATGATTATTTTAGGCCCATATATATCAGAACTATTTAATCCAACTGATGAAGTAAAAGAAATAATGGTTAATGTTTTAAACGTAACAGGAATCTTTTGTGCAGTATATTGTTACAATTCTGTTTCTTTCTTTGTCTTGCGTTCGGGTGGCGATACCACAAGAGCCTTTATTCTTGATCAAACCCCAACATATTTAATTGGAATTCCTTTGGCAGCGATTTTTGGTATCAATGCTAAAAACTGGGGAATATCTTTATCAATGATATTTTTAATTACTCATGGAAATGATGTATTTAAAATATTCTTAGGAAATTACTTTGTTAGAAAGAAGAAATGGTTAACCAATATAACTTTAGAAATATAAAAAGTCCATCAATTGATGGGCTTTTATTGACAATTAGTATAAATCATAATTTTAACATTACTATTATTTATTGCATCGCTAAAATATTTTATAGTATTATAAGGAACTAAAGTAAAGTGCTCAATAGTTGAACATATAATAATAGTGTCAGCTTTAAGGCTTAAAGCAATAGGGACAGAAAATAATGCATTTTCTCTTGTGGTATGTGATTGATCCTCTTTAATTATTAAATCTTTATTTAAACCATTATTAACTAAATATTCTTCCATTTTACTCGCTTCACTTACTCCCGCAATCTCATTAGCAATGCCACCACTAACAATAATCTTATCAGGTTTTAACTCTTGATATAATTTTAGAGTCAAATCTAATCTCTTTTTCATGGTCTCTGAGATTGTTCCATCATCATTCATACGATTTCCTAAAATAATTGCTACTTTCATTTTTATTTTTCCTTTCTATAAATAATATTATATCATAGATTAGATAAATGTTATAAAATATTATCATATTTATTTTTTAAACACATATAATATATAGAAAGACATTAGCCTACACCAAAATCTATATTAATGCATATTATATATAGAAAGAGGTAATACAATGTATGTTGATACAAAAAAAGTAATTGACATGTTAGAACTCATTAGAAAATGGATGTATCCTAATGTTTTAGAAAAAGTAAATGATGTAGAGTGTTATCAAAATAATATAAGACAAGAAATTATAGATAATTATAAAGAAATATTATTAGATTTAGAAATCAATAATAATGAAACATTGATTAAAGTCTTTTTAGATAATTTAAAAAAAGCGAAAGTAGTATTAGATAAAGATTTAGAGTTTACTTTAGAAAGTGATCCCGCAAGCAATTCTTTGGAAGAAATCATATTAGCTTATCCAGGTTTTTATGCTGATTTATCATATCGAATTAGTCATATTCTATATTTACAAAATATTCCTTTAATTCCTAGAATTATAAGTGAATATGCTCATAGTAAAACAGGTATCGATATTAACCCGGGAGCAATAATTGGTGAAAGGTTTTTTATTGACCATGGAACAGGAGTTGTAATTGGGGAAACAACTATTATTGGTAAGGAAGTTAAAATATATCAAGGGGTAACTTTGGGAGCTTTAGCCTTAAGAAGAGGAAGAGAATTAAGGGGAAGCAAAAGACATCCCACTTTGGGTAGTCAAGTGACAGTTTATTCTGGAGCTTCTGTTTTAGGAGGAGATACTAAAATAGGTAATAATGTAACTATTGGAAGCAATGTTATCATTACTAAATCTGTTAGTGATGATGTAAAAGTAGTTTTAAAAAATCAAAAGTTGAAATTTAGAAAAAAATGAAAAATGCTTTCATTAAAAAATATTTGACATTTATTATTAGAAATGTTAAAATTTATCTATAAAAATTTAAAAGCTATGAAAAGAAGAGTAGTCATAATATCTTTCAAAGAGAGTTTCCATTTGGTGAGAGGAAATAAAGTAAAATTGATGAAGATGGTCTTGGAGCTGCATAATTGAATTTTTTAGATTATGCCGGGTGCACCCGTTATAGTGATAGAGTATTAAAGATTTGTCTGGCGTACTTGAAGAGGCTAATATTGTGAAGTATTAGTGAATTAAGGTGGTAACACGGGTTGAAATTATCTCGTCCTTTATTTATATTAAATAAAGGGCGATTTTTTTATTTCATGGAGGTGAAATATGATAGAGATATCTCATTTATCAAAAAACTTCGAAACAAAAGATTTGTATGTTGAGGCATTAAAGGATATAAATCTTACCATTAATGATGGAAGCATTTTTGGTATTATTGGTTTATCGGGTGCTGGAAAATCAACACTTTTGCGCACATTAGTAGGATTAGAAAAACCAAGTGATGGTTCTATATATATTGATGATGTTGATATTACGAAACTTAAAGGCAGTAATTTACGCAAATATCGAAGTAATATCGGAGTGGTTTTTCAAGGATATAATTTATTAATGCAAAGAAATGTATGGAATAATTTAGATATACCTTTAAGGGTTAGGAAAATAGACAAAGAAGAAAGAAAAAACAAAATTCAAGAAATTATAAAGTTAGTAGGTCTTGAAGGGAAAGAAAAAGCATACCCAGCTAATTTAAGCGGTGGGCAAAAGCAAAGAGTTGCTATTGCTAGGGCTTTAGTAATCAATCCTAAAATATTACTTCTTGATGAGCCAACTAGTGCTCTTGACTCTATCACAACAAAGCAAATATTAAAATTATTAAAAGATATTCATGAATTATATCACATTACTGTTTTAATTATCACTCATGAAATTTCAGTTGTTTCTTCAATTTGCCATCAAGTTGCTGTAATTAATGATGGTGAGATTGTTGAAAAAGGGGAAGTTTTAGATATATTTAATAATCCTCAATGTGATGTGACAAAGTTGCTTTTAGGAAAGGAAGAGATATAATGTTTAAACAAATTATTGAAGTATGGAATAATGTTCAAATGTTTAATGGAATATGGGAAACAGTTGTCATGGTTTTTGTTTCAACATTCTTATCTTTCTTAATAGGACTTCCTATTGGTATTTTAACTGTTTGCACAGATAAAGGTGGTTTATTTCCTTGCAAAGTGGTTAATAAGATTTTAGGATTTATTATTAATTTGGGGCGAGCAATTCCATTTATTATTTTGCTTGTTGCCTTAATTCCTTTTACAAGATTAATTATTGGTACATCAATTGGTGTAAGAGGTATGATTGTTCCTTTAACTATTGGAGCTATACCTTTTGTAGCAAGGCTTACAGAAAATACTTTTAGAGAAATAGATAAAGGAGTTATAGAAGCCTCTCAATGTTTAGGGCTGAATAATTTTCAAATTATTTTGAAAGTTTACTTGGTTGAAGGTTTTCCATCATTAATTAGAGGAATATCTCTAACGGCAATAATGCTAGTTGGATATAGTGCTATGTCAGGATCTGTTGGTGGTGGAGGTTTGGGTAATATTGCTATTCAATATGGTTATTATCTATTTGATAGAACGACAATGTTAATAGTTGTTGTTGTAATTATTTTATTGGTTGGAATTATTCAAGTTATTTTTGAGATTTTAGCAAGATTAATTGATAAAAAATAAAGGAGGAAAAGAAAATGAAAAAATTATTTTTAAGTTTAGTTTTGTTATTGTTTGTTGTTTTAGGAGTTGGATGTAAGAAGGAAGATGAAAAGACAATTACAGTTGCCGCGTCTCCTAGCCCACATGCAGAAATATTAGAAGAGGCAAGAGCATATATTGAATCAAAGGGATATAAATTAGTTGTTAAAGTTTATGATGATTATATTATTCCTAATGTTGTCGTACAAGAAGGAGAAGTGTTTGCTAACTACTTCCAACACATTCCATATTTAAATGATTATAATGAAAAAAACAAAAGTGATTTAGTACCTGTTTTAAGAGTTCATTGTGAACCATTAGGTGTTTATAAAGGCACTAAAAGTTCTTTAGAGGAAATT
>CANQJU010000059.1 GCA_947624315.1 uncultured Bacilli bacterium
GTTCTTGTTTTCAAGGACTTTTTTTATTTTTATAGATAAATAAAAGACCATATATCAAATATCTGATACTATGGTCTTTTTTAATATTCGTATTTTATTCTTTAATAGTCTCTAATGATTTCTTTGGTTTACTGTCCTTTAAATATACGTATTTAACAAAGAATATTAAAGCAATACCTAAAAGAATCATAAGAATTGACCAGAATTGTGAGGGTGAAACACCAGGAATAAATGATCCTCTGTCATCTCCACGAATATACTCAATCAAGAAACGAAAAACTCCATATGATATTAAATAAACACTAAAGTTATATTTATAATCCTTTTTAAGAGATAAATATGAAGTTATTGCAAACATAATAAACAAGAAAATTGCTTCATATAATTGGGTAGGATAAACTTTTTCAGCAAGTTCAGGGAATTTAACACCTAACCATGAATCAGTAGCAATACCATAACAACATCCACTAAAGAAACATCCAATTCTACCAAATCCATGAGCTACTAATATAGAACAAGGTATAATAGAAATTACATTTTTAAAGCTGTTATCATAGTTCTTCTTCACTATAAAATAAATAATTAAGAATGTTGCAGCGCCACCAATTAATCCTCCAATAAAAGTAATTCCACCTCCGAAAAGGTCAAATCCATTTTGAGGATTTTCCATATAATTATAGACTGCTTGGAAAAGAGCAGCAGAGAAAAAACCAACACCAATAGAAATATATGCATTTATTTCCACAAAATCTAAGAATTTCTTGTCAACTTTTAATTTTTTACCATATTGTCTTAAAACAACAATAGCAAAGACAATTCCTATAGCAATACATATACCATATAAATATACTTTAAGTTTGCCAAGTTCAATAATTGGATATGGATACATTTTATCACCACTCTTTCATTTCTTCTTCAGTAATTTCAACTTTAAAATTTTCTTTTAATAAAATTCTAAAGATAATTTGACGATCTAAATTATTAAAATTCAAATTAACAACTTCTACTTTATTATATAATGAATAATCATTTTGAACAAGTTCTTTATCTAATTTAGCATAATAGCAATGATAAATAGTGTCTTTTTTACCTTTGATAATATATTCGCCAATTTTTTCGATATTTTCTTCTTTGATTGAAGATTTATATTTATTTGCTATTTTTTTAATAACATCATCATGGAAATCCTTTTTGCCTAAATTATAGGTAATACCTTGATGATGGTTATTTAAATATATACAATCATTATAATCATATAATATATATAAAACATCTTTTTTATCAAGGATAGTCTTAACTTTTATTCCTCTTTCATAATGCCTTCTTCCTTTATTAAATAAAATAGGAACCAATATTATAGTATATAGTAAAGGAGCACCTATAAAAGAATAATAATGTAATAAAGAGTATTGAATTTTATTCATACTTACATCAATTAAATATGTACCTAAGAATATTAAGGATAAGACTAAACCAAAAATCAAAAAGACTAGGGCACGAGCTTTATATCTATATTTAGAAACAATACCACTCAATATTAAAAAAAGCAAACCGACAATAGCTAAAGCAGCTATAATTGGTAAATATTTCATAAAATTATTCATTTCATCACCTTTGATTATGATTATTATACCACAATTATTTATAAATTAAAATCATAAATATAATTTTTATGACAATTTTTTTCACAAAAAAAGAAGCAATAAAATGCTTCTTACTTTTGATAAATAATATTTCCATTGCTTACTGTCATATAAACATTTAAATCTTTATCAATAACCGCAAAATCAGCATCTTTGCCTAAAGCTATTGATCCTTTTTCTTTATCAATGCCTAAGTTTCTTGCAGGATTAATAGTTGCTAAATCAATAGCATCTGTTAAAGAAATGTTTAAAACATTTTTAACATTGCGAATGGCATCGTTCATTTTTAAAGTAGAACCTGCTAAAGTTCCATCAGCTAGTCTTGCTTCTTTTCCTTTAACAATTACATCTTGTCCACCCAACTTATAAATACCATCAGGTAAATGTTTTGATTCTATTCCATCAGTTATTAGACAAATTTTGTCTTTGCCTTTAACTTTATATAATACTCTAATAGCATCAGGACAAACATGAACTAAATCACCAATTAGTTCAGAGTAAATAGAATCTACTAAAAATACTCCGCCTACTGTACCTGCTTGACGATGATGCAATCCTTTCATAGCATTGTATGTATGAGTTGCGGAAGTGACACCATTTTTACTAGCTTCGATAACTTCATCACTTGTCGCATTAGTATGACCAATAGAAGCTACAATTCCTTCTTTATATAGATAATTGCATAGCTCCTTACCATTTTCCTCATATGCTAAAGTAACTTGTTTAATATGGTTACCACTGACATTTTGGAAATGTTTGAATTGCTCAACACTACAAGGGATAATACAAGATTCTACTTGTGCTCCTTTAAAAGCTTTAGAAATAAATGGTCCTTCTAAATGTATGCCTAATACATAAGCTCCTTCTTGTGGTTTGCTTTCTATATATTTACGAATGTTTTTTAATGCTAAATCAATATTTTCTTCTGTTTGCGTCATGGTTGTTGGAAGGAAAGTGGCAACACCTTCACTAGCAATAGTTTTCGCAATATTGCTGATATCCTTTTGAGTAGGATACATTGCATCAGAATTATTAGCTCCATGAATATGTTTATCAATGAAACCAGGAACAACAATTAAATTATCATCTAACTCTAATCCATCTTTTGCTTCATCAAAAGAAACAATTTTACCATTTTCAACGCTAACGCTACCTTTAACAATCCCTTTACCTTCTATATAAATGTTTACATTTTTAAAACCTTTCATTTTCAAAACTCCATTTCTAATAGTTTTTCAATTGTAATTTCCTCATTATTATTGTTTTCTAAGTCTTCAAATTCAATTATACCATCACTAGCTTTACGTCCTACTATTACTCTATTTTTAATACCAATTAAATCAGCATCTTTAAACTTAACACCAGGGCTTTCACTGCGATCATCAAATAAAACATCATATCCTTTTTTCTTTAATTTATCGCATAAATCTAAAGCAACTTGATAGTTAGGTGTTCCTTCTTTATCAAGAGGAAGAATATGAACATCAAATGGTCTAATTTCTTTTGGCCAAACAGCTTTATCGCCTTTATAATGTTGTTCTAATACTGCCATTAATAATCGACTAATACCAATTCCATAGCATCCCATAATAATTGGTTTTTGCTTGCCATCTTTATCAATAAACATTGCTTTCATTGGTTCAGAGTATTTTGCTCCCAATTTGAAAATATGTCCAGCTTCAATTCCTTTGGCTGTTTTAATAGTTCCTATTCCATCAGGAGATGGATCACCATCTTTTAAATCATATAATTCTGTATTACTAGCAAAATCACTTGAATCACTATAAACAATTGTATCTTCACCAATGTCACATAATATCATAAACTCTTCACTTGACTTACCACCAATATTACCACTATCAGCACGGACAATGCGATAGTTCAACTCTAAACGATTGAGAATGTTTTGATAAGCTCCACGGACCTTTAAATACCATTCATCTAAATCCTCTTGGGTTGTTGAAAAGGTATATAAGTCTTTCATGATAAATTCTCTACCTCTCATCAAACCAAATCTTGGACGAAATTCATCACGAAACTTTGTTTGGATTTGATATAAAGCAATAGGTAGTTTTTTATAACTTGTTACTGTATCACGAACAATCGAAGTGATAACTTCTTCGTGAGTTGGTCCTAAGCAAAAATCTCTATCATGACGATCCTTAAGTCGCATTAATTCTTTTCCATAATTATCCCATCTACCACTTTCAACCCATAAATCCTTAAGTTGCAAAGCTGGCATTAATAGTTCACTACAACCAATATTATCAAGTTCTTCACGAATAATATTTTCAATTTTTTTAATAACTCGATAACCCAATGGTAAATAAGTATATACACCAGCAGCATTTTGTTTTATATATCCACCTTTTAAAAGAATCTTATGGCTAATAGCCTCAGCTTCTTTAGGCATTTCTCTTAGTGTGGGAATAAATAATAATGATTGTTTCATCTTCTTTCACCTCAAATTCCGAATAATCTTAATATATCTTCAAATGTTACAAAAATCATTAATCCAAATAATAATAACATTGTTATCGTGATTAAAGCTGTTTCAACCTTTTGATTTGGTTTTTTCTTAGTGATTGCTTCATATCCTAAGAAAACTAAACGACCACCATCTAAAGCTGGAATAGGAAGTAAATTCAATAAACCAATGTTAACACTCAATAATCCCATCAAATTAAGCAATTGAGCAAAGCCTTGACTAGCTATACTTTTTGTTAAACTAAAAATACCAACAGGTCCACTTAAATTTTTAATACTAGCATTACCAGAGAAAAGCAATTTGAAAGTATCAAAAATAGCTGTAAATGAACCAATTGTTCTTTTACCACTATAAGCAAAACTCTTAAGTAAAGAGAACTTATAAGTAGGACTAACTCCCATGGCTACTTTGATTGGAGGAATAACCTCACCAGCATTAGTTGTTTGTGTATCCATAACAGCTTTAGCATATGGTTTAACATTCACTTCAACAACACTTTTTGTGCCATTCACTTCACGATAAACTTCTAATTTTATTTTTTCTTTATTTTCACCAACATAATTTTTAAAAGCTTTATAAATATCATCAAATCCTTCAACTGTAACATTATCTATTTTTAAAATAACATCACCAACTTTCAATTCTGAATTGTTAGCCATGTTATCACTATATTCTGTTAAAGCAGAAACAACAAATTTAAAACTTGTGTATTTACCATTTCTTTGATAGAAAAGGTCACTACCTTTAATAGTTGTTGATTTGGTTTCGTTATTTAATTGATAAGTAACAACAATATCTTCTTGTAAATTATTCTCTAAATAGTAACTACAAAATTCAGTAATTTTATTATAGTTTACTATAACATTATTGTTATTATCATACAATGTTAAACCACTATCATGACTCCAACCATAATATGGAGAGTTTTCTCCTTCTTGAGAAACTGTAATAGCATAAGTTCCAGCTTGAAGTTTTAATATTTTGGCTCCATCACTAATATTCCCATAAAAACTAATTAAACCGATTAATGAATAATCATTACCAAACCCAGAATTATAAACAGTTGTATATGGAGAAAGCAAAACTTCATTTTCTTCTCCATCGCGTAAATAAGTAACTTTAATAGCTAATCCCGTAGTAGTTTCCGCATAGTCATTCATAAAAACAGTTATATCATCCCATTCATTAATATCTAATACTAATGATCCAGATTCTAGTTTAATAATTTTATCACCATCTCTTAAACCAGCCTCATACACCGGAGTACCTTGAGTGACATCATCAATTACTGATGTTTTATAGTTCGGATACCCTTGAATTAAACCAGCTATAAAAAAGACAACTAATGCCAAAACAAAATTCATTAATGGTCCGCCAAACATTACTAAAGCTCTATCTCGTTTTCTTTTAGCATTTAGTGTACGATTATGAGGAGCAATTTGTATTTCGTTTTTGGGACTAAAATATAACTTGGCTTGAGGATCAACAGGGTAAGTTACTTCCTTACCATCTTCCAAAACAGTTATAAAAAGATTCCCTGTATCATTTTCATCAAATATATCATAATTGACAATTTCTTTAGCAGTTACTTCTTTTTTATATTCACCCAAATAAAAACCAGTAACTATTCCATCATTAATTTCTAAGCGTACTTCTTTTAGATCTTTTAAAGGGTCATCCTCAACTTCTTCTCCAGCAATAGCACAGAAGCCTCCAATTGGAAAAGCTCTAAGAGAATATAATGTTTCTCCCTTCTTTTTGCTTAAAAGAATAGGTCCCATTCCAAAAGCAAACTCTCGACATAAAATATTAACGCGTCGAGCAAACATAAAGTGTCCACCTTCATGTATTAAAATTATAACTCCCAGCACAAATATAAATGCAATTATTCCAATTATAAAATCCATCAATCCACCTCAAATTTTTCCATTATTTTCTTTCTTATTTCCTTATCAATAGAAATAATATCATCTATTGATACATCGAAAATATTTTTATTCTCATAATATTTAACCATATCATATATTATTTTTTCAATATCTAAATATTTTATTTTTTTCTTTATAAATAAATTAACACAAACTTCATTAGTTGAGTTATATACTAATGGTAAAATGCCACCGATTTTCCCTACATAGTAAGCAAGAGATAACATGGGAAAGCGTTCAAAATCCATCTTTTTAAATGTCAATTGACTTAAACCTTCTAAATTAAAACCTAAATTATTATTTATTTCTTTATGATTGGGATAATTTAGGGCATATGATAAAGGAATGCGCATATCAGCGTTTCCCATTTGGGCCATTACCACTCCATCATTAAATTCAACCATCGAATGAACAATACTTTCTTTATGAAGGATGGTTTCAATCTTATCATAAGGCATATCAAACAAGTAATGTGCCTCAATAACTTCTAATCCCTTATTGACCATTGTTGAAGAATCAATGGTAATTTTATCCCCCATTTGCCAATTGGGATGTTTTAAAGCATCTTCTAAAGTAACATTTTCTAACTCACTACGAGTTTTATCTCGCAAAGCCCCTCCACTAGCAGTAATTATTAACCTTTTGACTTCCTTCTTTTTTCCGGCTTTTAAGCACTGAAAAATAGCACTATGCTCACTATCAATAGGTAACAACTTAACTTTATATTCTTTTAAAAGCTTTTTGATAATTTCTCCACCAACAACTAAAGTCTCTTTGTTAGCAAGCAAAATATCTTTATGCGTTTTAATGGCTTCAACAGTTGGTAAAAAACCAACCATACCCATTAAAGCATTTACTAA
>CANQJU010000060.1 GCA_947624315.1 uncultured Bacilli bacterium
ACTCTAACGGAAAATAAAATGTTAGCTCGACAAATAATGGTTAACAAAAAAATTAGAAGTTTAGAGGAAGTTTCTTTTAATGATTTTTCAGAAAAACGTTTATTAACTATTGCCCTTTTATGCAATAATGCTAAATATTTAGGAGAAAGAACATCAACTGAAGCGGCTTTATTATATTTATGTGATAAGTGTGATGTTATTCATTTTCAAGAGCGATATAAAAGATTAGATGAAATTGCTTTTGATTCGAATAGAAAAATTATGAGCACATTAAACTTTTATGATGGTAAATATTTAATGCTAACCAAAGGTGCTCCCGATATTATCTTAAATAAATGCAGTTATATAATTGATAACAATCAAGAAAAGAAGATGTCTAGTAGTGATAAATATGAATGCCAAAGATTGATGAATAAATTGAGTGAAGAAGGTTTAAGAGTAATTGCTTTTGCCTATAAAGAGATTTTAAAAAGAAAAAGTATTACCAAAAGTGATGAAAATGATTTGGTGTTTGTGGGGATGGTAGGATTAATTGATCCACCTAAAAAAGAAGCCAAAAATGCTATTAGTGATACATTCTTAGCCGGGATAAAGCCAGTTATGATTACCGGAGATTATAAAATTACAGCTCTTGCCATTGCTAAAGAAATAGGTATTTATAAAGAAAATGATTTGATTTTAACTGGTAGTGAATTATCGAAAATGAGTGATGAAGATTTGGATAAAGTCATTAATCAAGTTAGTGTTTATGCACGAGTAACTCCTAGTGATAAAATTAGAATAGTTACCTCTTGGCAAAGAAATAATCAAGTTGTTGCTTTTATCGGTGATGGGGTTAATGATGCACCAGCCATAAAAAGAGCTAACATTGGAATTGCGATGGGTCAAAATGGTACCGAAGTCTCTAAGGATGCTTCATCTATTATTTTAATGGATGATAATTATTCAACAATCGTTAAAGCTATTCGCAATGGTAGAAACATCTACGATAATATTCAAAATGCTATACGCTTTTTAATATCAGGTAATGCTGCTGGTATTATAGCTGTTATTTACACAAGTTTATTGTCGCTTCCCATTCCTTTTGCTCCAGTGCATTTGTTATTTATCAATTTAATAACTGATAGCTTACCAGCCATTGCTATTGGTATGGAACCAATGAAAAATGATTTGATAAAACAAAAGCCAAGAAAAAGCAGTGAATTTTTAATATCTAAACGTGTCTTTTTGAAAATCATTTTAGAAGGTTTATTGATTGCTTTGTGCACTATTTTATCATACTATATGGGATTAAAAGTTAATCAATATGCAGCTAGAACTTGTGTCTTTTTAACTCTTTGTTCAGCAAGGTTATTCCATAGTTTTAACTGTCGAGGAGGTCATTCCATTTTTAAAGATCCGATAAAAAACAAAGCTATGTATTTATCTTTTTTCTTAGGTATGCTTTTATTAAACATTGTTTTATTTGTACCTTCATTGCAACCTATTTTTAAAATTTGGCCATTAGATAAAGAACAAATAATATATGCTTATTTATTAGCTTTTGCCCCAACATTCTTTATTCAAGTTTTTTTAATAATTAAAGATTTAATTAGGAAGAGTCGTTGAACTTTTCCTTTTTTTGTATAAAACATTTTTGAAAATATCATAATAAAGAATAGTGAGGTTTAATTATGAACAAAAAAATTGAAAAAGTAAAAAAAGAAACAGAGCCTAAAAGAAAAATCTTTTTAAATGTTGTTAAAGCATTTGTTGTTGGGGGAATTATATGTTTGCTTGGGGAATTAATTACTGAGGCATTAATTAAATATGGTCATTTAGAAAAAGATACTGCGGGAATATATTCGGTTATTATTATGGTCTTTTTGGGAAGTGTAACTACTGGTTTAGGTTTATATGATAAAATTGGACAATTTGGGGGATGTGGAACTATTGTCCCTATTACAGGATTTGCTAATTCGATGACTTCATCTGCTTTAGAATCAAAAAGTGAAGGAGTAATTCTTGGAATAATTAATAATATGTTTAAACTTGCGGGAAGCGTAATTGTTGTGGGGGTAGTGAGTGGAGTTGTCATTGGATTAATCAGATATTTATTGGGAGTATAAGATGAAAAAAGTTGGGAAACAGAGTTTAATATTAGATAATGTTTATGTTTTAAATAGTGGTGTAACAGTTGGACCTAAAGAAGGAGCGGGACCACTAGGAAAATATTTTGATAAAGTATACGATGATTTACATATTGGCGAAAAAAGTTGGGAAAAAGCTGAGATGAAAATGTTTAAAGATGCCATTGATATTTGCCTAAACAAGGAAAAGATAATGCCTAAGGATGTAGATGCAATTGTTTGTGGAGACTTAAACAATCAAATAATTATTGGAAATTATGTTTTAAGAGATTATGCTATTCCTTATTTGGGAGTCTTTGGAGCTTGTAGTACTAGTGTTGAAGCGATGATTATTGCCTCACAATTCATTGAAAGTGGGACATTTAAAAATGTTTTAGCTGGGACTTCCTCACATAATGCTACTGCAGAAAGACAGTTTCGCTATCCCACTGAATATGGTGGTCAAAAAGTAAACACTACAACTTCAACTGTTACCGCTGCCGGTACTATTTTATTGAGCAATAAAATGAGTCAAATTAAAGTAACAAAAGCAACAATTGGCAGAGTCTATGATAATGAAATCAAAGATTCTTTAGATATGGGAAGAGTTATGTCAATCGCTGCCTTTTATACAATCAAACAACATTTCGATGATTTTCAATTAAGTCCTATGGAATACGATTTGATAGTTACTGGTGATTTATCATTTTATGGAAAAGATATGCTTCTTAAAATATTTGATGAATATCATCTTGGCATAAATAAGAATTATAATGATTGTGGCTTGATGATTTATGATAGAAATAATCAAGATGTTTTAGCCGGAGGAAGTGGGTGTGGTTGCTGTGCTGCTGTAACTTATGGATATTTATTAGAGGCTCTAAAAGAGGGAAAATATAAAAAAATATTAGTTGTAGCTACAGGTGCTCTACTAAATCCTATAATTGTTGCGCAAAAGGAAACAATTCCTTCAATAGCTCATGCTATTGTTTTAGAAAGAGTGGAATAATGAAAATACTATATGCTTTTTTAATTGGTGGCGCTATTTGTGCTTTAGCGCAAATCTTAATGGATTATTTTAAACTATTACCAATTCATATTACTTTGTTATATGTTTTTATTGGAGCCATTTTAGATATAGGAAATATATATGATAAAATTATTGAGTTTGCTGGAAGTGGCGCAAGTCTCCCTATTTCTTCATTTGGACATTCCATTGTTCATTCGGCTTTAGAAAAAGCAAATGAATTAGGAGTTTTAGGAATATTTGTTGGAGTATTTGATAAAACTGCTAGTGGAATAACAGCAGCCATTGTCTTTGCTTTCTTTATTGCTTTGATATGTAAACCTAAAGGATAAATATGAATATAGATAGTGTTTTAAAAAAACGTTTAGCAATTGATATCAATTATGATTTAAATTATCGTGAAATTAAAATTATTGATAAAACAGTTAGAATTTATTATTTAAATTCATTAATCGATAGTTTGCAATCAATTGAACTTATTGAAGGATTATTAAAAATAAATAGCGAAGTAAAAAGCTTCTCATACGATTATTTATTTAATAGCTTAAATAATTTAGATGTTAGTGAAACTACTGATATCAAGGAAATGATAGAAGCAGTATTGATGGGGTTAGTAGTTGTAACTATCGATAATTTTGATAAAGCTATTAAAGTTGATGTTCGTAATTATCCAACAAGATCAGTTTCTGAGCCCGACATGGAAAAGGTAATAAGAGGATCACATGATGGTTTTACTGAAAATATGACTACTAATATCGGTCTAATGAGAAGAAGAGTCAAAGATGAAAGATTGCGAAATGAAATGTTTAAGATTGGGGAAAAAAGCCCAACCAATATTTGTCTCACTTATTTAGATGGAGTAATTGATGAGAAAATATTAAATGATGTTAAAGAGCGAATTAAATCAGTGAAAACAGAAAATCTAATAATGGCCGATAAACAATTAGAGGAATTGTTGCTTAAACAAAAATTTAATCCTTATCCATTAGTTAGATATACAGAAAGAGCTGATATTGTGTCAATTCATTTATATCAAGGAATGTTTGCTATATTTGTTGATACATCTCCATGTGTAATTTTAGCCCCTTGTACTTTTTTTGATCATTTTCAACACACTGAAGAATATCGCCAAGCCCCTTTATCAGGAACATATTTACGCATTTTGAGATTTTTAGGAATTCTTATGGCTCTTTTTTTATCACCAATTTGGTTGTTGATGATTAAATATAATTATGCTCCCTCATTTTTAAAAATACTTATTCCGGAAGAGCAAACAATAAATATTTTTCTTCAAGTAATCTTGGCTGAAATTGGGGTTGAATTTTTGCGGATGGCATCAATTCACACTCCATCAGCTCTATCAACAGCTATGGGATTGATTGCGGGAGTAATATTGGGAGATATTGCTGTTAGTGTTGGTCTTTTTTGTTATCAAACAGTATTAATTGTTGCCCTAAGCGCTATTGGAACATATGCAACTCCAAGTTATGAGTTGGGACTTGCTAATAAATTAAGTAAATTGTTTTTTATTTTAGGTGTTTTAATTTTGGGAATATCTGGTTTTTGCATAACATTTTTGATATGGTTAATAATATTAATAGGACTAAAGAGTTTCAAAAAACCATATTTATATCCTTTAGTCCCTTTAAATATTAAAAGGTTAGCGAAGATAATAGTTCGTTTTCCATACAAAAATATTAAATAAAGGAGATAAAAATGCCAAAATTATTTTGCGATGCTAAAACTTGTTTTTATCATCAAGATGAATATTGTACCAAAGATCGTATTAAAGTTTGCAATTGTCAAGAACATGGTGAACATGAAACCATGTGCGATAGTTACAAATTGAAAAAGGATACTGACAATCGAAAAGAATTGTTTGAGTTTGCTAGTTTTGGAACCCCAAATGCTTATTCTAGTGTCAGCTGTAATGTATTAGATTGTATTCATAATCAACATGAAATGTGTAAAGCTACATCAATTAAAGTTGATGGAAAAAATGCTAAAAACAAACATGAAACAATTTGTACAAGCTATGCCACAAAAATAAAATTATAGTTTAAAACTAAGATATTTATAGGAAAATATTCTATAAATATCTTTTATTTTTTTCAAAAAAATTGTTGAAAATAAGCAAAAAATTTTATATAATTAAATCGTGGGATAGTTGTAATTGAATTTTGGTTTTTAAATGACAGCAAAGGGACAGTGATCTGATGTACAAAATTAGCGAAGAAGTCATTTATGGATTGAAAAATGGCAGTAGAGATGCTTTAGATGAAGTTTTCAATGCCTATAGTTCTAAAATATATTATTTAGCCCTGAAGTATACTAAAAACGTTGATGATGCCAATGATTCAGTACAAGAAATCTTTATGAAAGTTTTTAAAAATATTAAATCTTTTAATGGAAATAAAGCTGATTTTGGTACTTGGTTGTATAGAATTGCTGACAACTATTTAATTGATAGACTGCGACTAAAGAAAATACACAATTCATATGTTGTACATGATGACGAATATGTTGAAGATTCAGGATGTGAGTCAGATACAATTACAAAAATACAATTATCACAAATTGAAAAACTTGTTGGAGAAGAGAATTATCAAATCTTAGTTTTGAAAATAGGATTTGAAATGACTTTTAAAGACATTGCTACTAAAATGAAGCAATCAGATAGTATGATTAAACGCAAATACTATCAAGCATATAAAAGTGCTAAAGATTTTTATAAAGGGGGAAAAGTCAAATGAAAAATAATTTTAAGAAAATCTTTGAGAGCGATTTAGACAAATGTTACAAACCTAATGTATCTATTCAAGACTTTGATCTTGAGAATGACTACAATTATAATTCTGATTTCAAATCACGAATGTTAAGAAAAGTTGTTCGCATTGTTATGCCTACTATTATGCTTGTAGCAGTTATTTTTTTATCTATTAATTTAGTGATATTATCTAATAAACTTAAGCATCCATATACTGAATGTATTAAAAAAGATTATGTAAATAATTATTGTGAAGAGATAATTGAAGATCCTATTTTAATAATCAATATAAATGATATTGAGGCTTATGTTTTTGTGGGCTACAATAGAGATAGCAATGATGAAATAGAAGAATGGGTGTATTTTTTATCGCTAGAAAAATTAAAGTATAATAATCATATAAAAGTTTTTGTTAATTCTGATGAATTTGATATTAATGAAGGATTTGATTTGTTAAAAATTTATGATTCATCTCATCATAGATTGGAATTAAAAATAATTGTTAATAATGAAACACATACTTATATTATCGAAAAATGAGACTTTTTAAAAAAGTTTCATTTTTTTTGAACAAAAATGACATACTCATTCGTATAAATATATGAAGGGTGAAAATAAATAGATTCATAAATTGGCCAATGTCCTTTATCAAATAATCGTTTGATAAAAAAGGTAATATGTGTGGCACACCTAGGAAGAGGATATAGATGACATTGGCTAATTTGTATTATTTTTATAATACTTTTGCCACACATATTATCCTAAATAAAGTTTATA
>CANQJU010000061.1 GCA_947624315.1 uncultured Bacilli bacterium
CAAGATAGTAACTTGCTCCAGCTCCACATCCACAATATTCTTCATTATTCCAATATGTTAAATTGTGAATTGATTCGTGATCCTTTAAAGCAAAATTGCTAACTTCATATTGCTTGAATCCTTTATCAGTTAAATATTTAATAATTTTATAATATATTTTTCTTTCTTTATCCTCATTTATGAGCTTAAATTGTTTTTTTTGAAAATTGTGATATAAGATTGTTTTTTCTTCTAAAATCAAAGAATACGTTGAAAAATGGGGTATTTTTTTCTTTATTAAAAACTTTAAATCGTTTTTAATGATTGAAAAATTCTCATTTAGACATCCAAAGATTAAATCACAATTTATATTATAAATATTATGCTTATGTAAAATATCAATAGCTTTATTTACATCACTTTTATTGTGATTTCGACCTAAAAATTTTAATTTGTTTTGATTTAAAGACTGAACTCCTAAACTTAGACGATTTAAATGATATTTGGTCAATAAATCACAAAATTCATCGGTAATGTCTAAAGGATTAGCTTCTATTGTATATTCATTAATTGGATAATTAACAATTTCATTTATTTTTTTTAATAATTTTTCTAATTGGTTAATGGTTAAACTGCTCGGTGTTCCGCCACCGATATATATTGATTTTAAATTGTTTAAATAATCTTTTTTCATTTCGATTTCTTTTATTAAGTAATCAATATATTTATCTTTAAGTGTTGATTTAGCAACCATTTTATAAAAATCACAGTATGTACAAATATGGTCACAAAAAGGAATATGAATATATAAAGCTTGAGGATTAGTCATCGATACTTAAAACGGCAAGAAAGGCAGATTGAGGAATTTCGACACTACCTACAGCCTTCATACGCTTCTTTCCTTCTTTTTGCTTTTCCAACAATTTCTTTTTACGACTTACATCTCCACCATAACATTTGGCTAAGACATTTTTACCAACTGATTTAATTGTTGAACGAGCTACTATCTTTCCACCAACTGCTGCTTGAATAGGAACTTCAAATAGTTGGCGAGGAATTAATTCTTTTAATTTCTCAGTAATAAGCATTCCTCTTTTGTGAGCATCTTCTTTATATACAATTGTGCTTAAGGCATCAACCTTTTCTCCATTAATTAAAATATCCATTCTCACTAATTTAGAGACACCATAATGGGATAATTGATAGTCAAAGGAAGCATATCCCTTAGTTGATGATTTCAAACGATCAAAGAAATCAAAGACAATTTCTGATAGAGGAATATCATACTCTAAAGAGACACGATTGGCCTCAATATAACTCATATTTTTATAAAGACCACGTTTATTTTGGCAAATTTCCATTATTGGCCCAACATATTCATTAGGAGTCATAATCGTGGCATTAACAAATGGTTCTTCGATTGACTTGATATAATTGGGTTCAGGCATTAATGAAGGGTTATCAATAACGATTGTTGAACCATCTTCAAGGTTTACGCGATAACTAACGCTTGGAGCTGTAGCAATTAAATCAAGATTAAACTCTCTTTCAATTCTTTCTTGAATTATATCCATATGTAATAGCCCTAAAAAGCCAACACGAAAGCCAAAACCTAAGGCTTTTGAACTTTCTGGTTCAAATACTAAAGAGGCATCATTAAGTTTTAATTTTTCTAGTGCTTCTTTTAATTCATTATATTTGGCATTATCAATTGGAAACATTCCACAATATACCATTGGATTTAATTTTCGATATCCAGGAAGCGGTGATGAAGCGATGTTTTCCGCATTCGTTATTGTATCACCAACATGAACATATTGAATATCTTTAATAGCCGCACTAATAAAGCCTACATCACCAACTGTCAAATAATCTCTTTTTATTTCCTTAGGAGTATATACACCACATTCAACAACCTCATAATAGGCTTTTGTTGACATCATATAGATTTTATCGCCTTTTTTAATAGTTCCATTAATAATACGAATTGAAGGAATAACTCCACGATATTTATCGTAATATGAATCGAAAATTAAAGCTTGTAAAGGGGCATCGGGGTCTCCACTAGGAGCAGGAATTTTTTGAACAATTTGTTCAAGAATTTTATCAACACCTAAACCCGATTTGGCACTGACTAAAGCAATATCTGTTGTGTCAAGTCCTAGAACCCTTTTAACTTCATCTTTTACAAGTTCAGGATCAGCACTAGGTAAATCGATTTTATTGATAATTGGTAAGATTTCTAAATCATTATCCATTGCTAAATAGACATTAGCTAATGTTTGCGCTTCAATACCTTGAGTTGCATCAACAACTAATATAGCTCCTTCACAAGCTGCTAAACTTCTTGAAACCTCATATGTGAAATCCACATGCCCTGGGGTGTCAATTAGATGAAAAATATAGTCAATTCCATCATTAGCTTTATAAGTAAGTTCAATGGCATTAAGTTTAATAGTTATTCCTCTTTCTCTTTCAATGTCCATGGAATCTAGTATTTGATCTTTCATTTCTCTAGCATCAATTGTATGTGTTAGTTCTAAAATACGATCAGCTAAAGTACTTTTACCATGATCTATATGAGCAATTATTGAGAAATTTCTTATATGTTTTTGTCTTTCTAATAATTTTTTTCTATCTAAATTCATATTTTTATACACTCTCTATTTTAATATAATTTTACACTAATTTTGCTTAAAAGGCAAGTATTTTACATTTGCAACGATTTTCCTTAATTTTTTTAAAAAATAAATATATTCATTTTTTATTATTGATGTTAATTAAACGATTATTAAAGGAATATTATAGTAATAACATATTTCTTCTAGCTTTTTATTTCTCTTAGTTGTTATAACTAAATTAATATTTAAACTGATAAACACTTCTTCTAAGAAATAATCATATTCTTTAATTATTCCATCTTTATCTATCTTAATGTTGTGAAAAACGAGAATATTATTATCATCTTTAATTTCACTTAAATTGCAAAAATTATCCATATATTTATAATTGTTTGTTGTAAAGACTTTAACTTTGTTTTTATTTAATGTAGCAATTAAAATCATTTTATCACCTCTTCTTATCCTATGAATAAAATAATTAAAAGTGAGTGCAATAATTGTAAATTAATGATATAATTAAAGTGGTGAATAAAATGAAAGTCAAATATCCAAATCCAACATTACACAATGAAAAGTTTACAACAATTAAAACTCATGGAATGCTTTTTGAAAATGCTTTGAATGTGACTAATGAATATTATTTGGTTCATAACAAGGCAATTATTTATAAAAAGCCTACTCCAATTCAAGTTGTTAAAGTTGATTATCCACAAAGATCAAAAGCTAAGATTGTTGAAGCATATTACAAAATCCCTTCAACAACCGATTATAATGGAATTTATAGAGGAAAATATATCGATTATGAAGCTAAAGAAACAGTCAATTTATCTTTTTCTTTTACTCATATTTTCCCCCATCAAATAGATCATTTAAAGAAAGTAAATGAACATGGTGGTATTGCTTTTGTTATAATATACTTTAAAAAAGTTGATGAAGTTATAATTATTGATATTGTAACTTTTAATAAGCTTTATGAGGATTCTAAAAAGGGAGCAGTAAAAAGTATTTCTTTAGCTACTGCTAGAGAAAAGGGGAAAATTGTTCCTAAAGGATATACTCCTCCTTTTGACTATTTAAAAGCTGTAGATGAATTATTTTTCTAAATTATAACCCGTTTCTCAGAAGTTTATTTTTTAAAAATGGGTAATTATTCATTTCATCTTCTCAAAATTGAGTTATATAAGTAAAAAAGAGAGCAAATTTAACTATTTTTGCTCTCTTTTAAATATTTTTGATACCAATTTTCAATACATTCATTATTAAAAGGATCTTTACGATTATTGATTAAATCATATAAAATGCTTAAATTATTTTTGATGATATTTATTATTTCTTTTGAATAATGTAAATCTTTGATATTAAAATCATATTCATCAACATCTAATAATTCTGTTTGACCATTAGGATATAATTTAACATCCAAATCGTAATCGATATATTTAAGTCCTTCACTATCAATAACACATGGAGAACTTAAATTGCAATAATAATAAATTTGATTACTTCTTATCATACTAATAACATTAAACCAATACTTTTTGAAAAAATAACAAATAGCTGGTTCTCTTGTTTTCCATTTACGTCCATCACCATCAATAACATCAACTTTGTTATTGACGATTATAACTAGTTCATCATCTTCGTAAATTTGGCAGACATCTTTCCAAACACGATGTAATTCACCATCGTGTTTATAACTAATAATATCTAAAATTTTCATTGATACATTTTCTCCTAGGAGATATTATATCAAAAAAATTGTTATTTGTAAAAGAAAAAATACAATAATATCATTTTTTTCTCATTTTTAAGAAAAATTGTTAAAATTTGGTAAAAATAAGGCCAAATTTCTTTTATTTGCAATTTTCTTTAATCCAATCAGTAATTACACCTTTTGGAGCAAAACCGATTTTACGAGCAATTTCAGCTTTGTTTTTTAAAATAATTAATGTTGGAATGCTTTGGACAGAGAAATTATTAGCAATTTCCTCTTCTTCATCAACATTTACTTTACAAAATTGAACATTAGTAATTTCTTCAGAAATTTCTTCAATAAATGGTGATAACATTCGACATGGTCCACACCAATCAGCATATAAATCTAGAAATACATATTCATTATCTAAATTATCAAATTCTTCTTTGTTTATTTTTTTTACCATTTTTTTCTCCTAATCTTTAAAATATACAATTGTGGCTCCTTGTCCACCTTCACCTTCTCCACCATAGCGGAAACTTTCAACACCTTTATGTTTTTTCAAAGTTGATTGCACTAATTCTCTTATTACTCCTGTTCCAAAACCATGAATTATACTTACTTGCTTAAAACCAGCATATATGGCATCATCTAAATATCTACTCAATAAATCTTTAGCATCCTCATAACGTTCTCCCCGTAAATCTAAAGTCATTTTTACGCTTTTTGGAGGATTATAAGATACACTAGCCTTACGAGGGATAATATCTTTTACATTATCCTTTTTAGCTCGTTTAAGATTCTCTTTGCTTTCGGTTATAGTAGCATTGCCTATTTGAATGGCAAATTGATTGTTTTTCAACTCCTTAATAATAGTTCCATAACAACCATATGTTTGCACATAAACACTATCACCGATATTAACTATTTCATCCTTTTGAATAAATGATTCTTCAACTTTTGTCTCATCTTTAAGAATTTTTATTTCATGTTTAATATTAGAAATTTCGTGAGGTTTAACCTCTCTTAATTTCATATTATTCAATTCTGATAAAATATTTTCCAACTTTTCCTGAGATTTTTCCACAATCTTCTTAGCTTCTGCTTCAGCTTCTTTTAAAATTCTATTTTTCTCAAGAATTGTTTCTTCCTTCTTTTCATCAACTTCGATAATTTTAGCATTTAATTGGGCTTTTTTCATGTTGATTAAACGAATTTTGTGATCCATTTCCTTAGTCTGTTTAATCAATTTTTTTAAAGCATTATCTAAATCATTGCTATTTTGATGAGTATATTCTTGCGCTTGTTTAATGATATCATTAGGCAATCCTAGCATTTTAGAAATATGTAAGGCATTGCTTTGCCCAGGAACACCTAACAATAATTTATAAGTTGGTTTTAAAGTATTGATATCAAATTCAACACTTGCATTAATAATTCTTTCACTATTAAAAGCATGTACTTTTAATTCAGAATAGTGTGATGTAGCAATTACTAAACAATTTTTATCAATTAAACTATCAAAAATAGCAATAGCTAAAGCTGAACCTTCAATCGGATCAGTTCCTGAACCTAATTCATCTAGTAAAACCAAAGAATTCTTAGTAACATTATTAATAATTTCAATGACATTTTTTAAATGAGATGAGAATGTTGAAAGATTTTGATTAATACTTTGTTCATCACCAATATCAGCATATATCATATCAAAAATGGGTAATGTACTTTCTTCACTACAAGGAATGAGTAAAGCAAATTTAACCATTATTGATAATAAACCAATAGTCTTTAATAGAACTGTTTTACCACCGGTATTAGGTCCTGTAATTATTATTCCTTGATAATCCTTTCCAATACTTATATTATTTGAGACAATATTTTCTACTCTTAAAAGAGGATGATGACAATCAAGCAAATCAACAATTCCTTTGTCATTGATAGATACTTTATTTCCACCGATATGAATTCCATAATTTGCCTTACCAAAAACCATATCTAAATGGATAATTATATTCAAATTCGTTTTTAGAGTATAATTATTTAATGATAATTCATTAGAAAATTCTTTGAGAATTTCATATATTTCTTTTTTCTCATCATCTCTTAATTGATTTAGTTTGTTATTCAATTCGTGAATTACTTGTGGTTCAATGAAAAAGGTCTCACCAGATGAAGATTGATCGTGAATAAATCCTTTAATTATATTTTTATAATCATTTTTTACAGGAATAACATAGCGATCATTGCGAATAGAAACAACGTTTTGAGTTAATTTTGAACTGTTTTTAGCAACTATTTCATTTAACTTTATTTTTATATTCTTTTCAGTGTCACGAATCTTATGACGTATTTCGAGCAATAATGGACTAGC
>CANQJU010000062.1 GCA_947624315.1 uncultured Bacilli bacterium
CAAAAATGTATAAATGCTGCTAAACCTGTTATTACTGCCACTCAAATGCTTGATTCAATGATTAGACATCCTAGACCAACTAGAGCTGAAGTTTCTGATGTAGCTAATGCGGTTTTTGATGGCTCATCAGCGATAATGTTAAGTGGAGAAACTGCCAATGGTAAATATCCAGTGGAAACAGTTAAAGTCATGAATAAAATTGCGTTAAGAGCGGAACATGATGCTTTTGAATTGGGTAGTTATGAAAAGATTTTATCTCAACATATTGATTTAGATTCTACTGGAGCAATAAGTCATGCCACATGCACTACCGCCAAAGACTTAAAAGCTAAAGCTATTATTACTGTTACTCAAAATGGAACAACAGCTCGTCGAGTTGCTCGTTTCCGTCCTCAACAAACTATCGTTGCTGCTACCCCAACATTAAAAACATATAATCAATTAGCTTTGTCATGGGGAGTTTATCCAGTTCTATCAAAAATTCAAAAAACAACAGATGATTTATTTAATCATGCTATTTATTGTGCTAGAGCTAAACAATATGTTGATGTAAATGATGTTGTAGTTATAACTGCTGGTGTACCACTAGGAATTTCTGGTAATACCAATATTTTAAAAGTTGTAACAATCCTTGATGAAAACAATTAAAGATAAATTCAAAAATCTCTTTAAATAAAGAGATTTTTATTTATAAAGGTGAAAGTATGCAAATAATAGAAATTGTTCCTAATTATTCTGAAGGTAAAGATTGTCAAAAAATGGAAAGAATAATTTCTCCATTTAAAAAAGAACATTTTAATTTAGTAAAATTAGAAATGGATGAATCATATAATCGCAGTGTTTTAACAGTTATAGGTGAAGTTGATAAAGTACTTAAGGCAATGCTAGAAAGTATTAAAATTACAATTGAAGAGATTGACTTAAATCATCATCAAGGTGAGCATTTAAGAATCGGTGCAGTTGATGTTTTACCAATAATTCCCATTAAAAATATTACTGAAAAAGAATGCATAGATTTATGTGAAGAATTTGCTTTAAAGGTCTATCAAGAGACTAAATTACCTATATATTTGTATAATTTATCAGCCAAAAGAAAAAACCGTCAATTGCTACCCAATATTAGAAGGGGAGAATTTGAAGGCTTAAAAGAGAAAATGAAAGATAAGGAATGGTATCCTGATTTAGGCACTCCTTCTCCTCATCCCACTTTTGGTGTTTTAACGATGGGTGTAAGAAAACCCCTAATTGCCTTTAATATTGATTTATTAACTAATGATTTAATGATTGCGCATAATATTAGTCGTAAGATTAGATTTAGTAGTGGAGGTTATAGAGGTGTTCAAGCTCGCGAAGCCAATATCAGTAAAGATAATTTAGTTCAAGTCTCTATTAATATTATTGATTCTCATTTGACATCTTTATATCAAGTTTATGAAAGTGTAAAGATGGAAGCCAAAAGATATAATGTTAAGGTTGGGAAAAGTGAGATCATTGGCTTATTATTCGAAGAAGCTATTTTAGATACATTGAAATATTATTTTAAAAAGGATGAAAAAGAGATATTAAGTCTAACATATTTAGAGGAAAGTAAATTATTAAAAAAATATTTAAAAATCAAAGATTTTAGTGAGAAAAAGATTGTTGAATACTATATTAATTAATTCTTGTTAAGAAAAGGGTAAAGTGCTATAATTAGTAAAAGGAGTTGATATTATGAATGGTAAAAGAGCATTTAAACTATTAAAAGAAATAGGATATGAAAGAATGGGAGGAACAGAGAAAGAAAAAGAAGCCTGCGAAAGACTTGCTTTGGAAATCGAAAAAATTGGTGGCAGTTGTAAAATAGAAGAATTTCCCATTAATAAAGGAGAAATAAAAGTAGCTAAGCTTGAAATTTTAGCTCCTGTTTATAAAGAATATTTTGTAACTGGATATGCAAATTCAGGATCAACTGGTGATATGGGAATCACTGGAGAATTTTATTATGTGCAAGGAGAATCTAATGTTGATATTGAAAATGCTAAAGGAAAGATTGTTTTAGTCAATAGTCTTAATAAAAACCTATATAAGAAATTAGCTGATGCTGGCATTTTAGGATTTGTTACTTTTAATGGCGATTTAAAAGATAAATATAATGATGTTGATATTGCTTATAATGAATTGAGAGATGTTTATCGTGAAATTAAAGTTATTCAAGGCGTAAATATGAAAGTCCAAGATGCAGTTGATTTGGTTTTAAGTGAACCTACAGAAGTGCGTTTAACTTTAATACAAGAAGAAGGAACTGTAGCTTCTCGCAATTTGATTGCAGAAATAGAAGGAAGCGAAAAGAAAGACGAAGTTATTGTTTTTACTGCTCACTATGATTCTGTAAGATATAGTACTGGTGTTTATGACAATGGTGCTGGTTCAGTTATCAATATGGAAGCTTATCGCTATTTTATGGAACATAAACCTCGTTACACTTTGAGATTTATTTGGTGTGGAAGTGAAGAAAAAGGTTTATTAGGTAGTAAGGCTTATGTTAAAGCTTTACCTGAAGAAGAACTTAAGAAAATCAAATTCAATATTAACTGTGATGTTGCTGGCCCTGTACTAGGAAGAGATGTAATATTTGTAACAGCCAATAATGAAGTTTTACATTATTGCATGAGCGTTGCTAGTGAAATTGGTTTTCCGGGAACATTCAATTTAGATATTTATTCTAGTGATGAAATTCCATTTGCTGACAAAGGAATTGCTGCTGTTAGCATTACTCGTTTTGGAGCAATGGGTACAGCTTATATTCATAATCGTCATGATGTTATTAAATATTTAGATTATAAGAATTTGGAAAAAACAGGAAATTATCTAATTGAACTTGCTAGAAGAATTGATAGTAGTAAATATTTACCATTTGACAATAAAGTATCAGAGGAAATCAAAGAAAAAGTTGATAAGTATTTATTCAAAAAATAAAAAAGGTCCGTTAAGGACCTTTTATTCTAGGTTAGCAGCTTTTAAGAAATTCTTAATTGTATCAATAGCGATGGCGAAACTGATATTATCAATATCTGTATCAGCCAATTTAATTGTATTAATACCAATAACTTCACCTTTCATATTAAATAATGGACCACCACTATTACCTGGGTTAATAGCTGCATCGTGCTGAATGAAATTTGACATTTCATCTTCTAATTTACGATTTACATAAGATATCATTCCAAATGTGGCTGTACCAAAGTAGTCATAGCTTACTGGATGTCCTAAGGTTAAGACAAATTGACCAGGTTTTAAATCTTCGATGTTACCAAAAGTAACAGGTTCTATTTTTTCTTCATAGAAGAAGACAACTATTGCTAAATCTAAAGATTGACTACTCATTCTAATATTAGCTGTAATTTCTAAGTCTTTTTCACCAAAGTATACTTTTAATCCATTGTTTCCTGCAACAACGTGATAATTTGTTAAGACATAATATAAATATCTTCCTTCATAATCTTCACGTTTATAAATGAAACCTGTACCAAGAGAATTTAATTGACTTAAACCACTACCAGGATAAACAATGTAATTGGATACCCCGACAATTGCTGGGTAATTCTTTTCAATTACTCCAACAATTGTGTTGCTTAATTCGCTTAAATCGAAATCTCCTTCAATAGTATATGAATGTGATTCAATATAATTATCAATATCTTGTAAAATATTGGTCTTACTTCTAACTAAAATTACAATATTTTGTTCAATGACTTTATCGGTTAAGGTTCTAGCAGTTATTGTTACTAAACCAATACTTTTACCAGTTACTAATCCATTTTCATCAACAGTTGCTATTTTCTCATCGCTTGAGTAGTAAACAATAGTTGGTTCTTTATCAATATTGTTTACACGAGCATTTATTTGTGTTGTTTCATTGACATAAATTGTTTGATTGGCTGAAAGAGTAATGTAAGCATTGCTATCTTTTTCTTCTACAGCAATCATGATTTTGTAAACATCATTACCTACTGTAGCTGTAATAGTAACAATACCACCTTTATAACCGGTAACTACTCCATACTCATCAACTGAAGCAATATCGGTATTACTTGATTCCCAAACAATATCACTATCAGTAACCGTATTAATAGATAAAAGTTTCTTTTCACCTATGGCAATTGTTTGCATATCATTCATTATTATGCCATTATTAGTACTACAGCCAACTAGCATAAAACAAACAAATATAAGAAATATGAAACTAAATATTTTCTTCATATTTTCCTCCTAAAACTCTACTGTCAATGTGATAAATTGTCCATTTCGGCAAACTATAATATCACATTTTTGACCAGAGTTTATAATAAATTTACTTAATTCCGCTCTTAGCATATATGTATGCCATATCTCTACACCATTAATTGATAAAATAATATCTTTAGGTTGAACACCAGCTTTTTCAGCAACGCCTCCACTAGTAATACTATCAACATAAATTCCATAATTGATTCCTTCAGGGATTGGATATTCTTGCATGTAGCTTTCATCAGAAAGAATAGTTCTAACTTCGATAGCTGTAACTCCTAGTAGAGCTCTTTGAGGATGAATGCCTTGCTCTAACATACTAACAATATCTAAAACCAAATTACTAGGAATGGCAAATCCCATATCTTCAACTTTAAGTGAAGATACTTTCATAGTGTTGATACCAATAACTTCACCTTTGAGGTTAATTAATGGTCCGCCATTGCTACCTTCATTGATGGCAGCATCGTGTTGAATGTATTCACTATCCCAGTCATTAACATCATCGCCATCAGTATCATCTGATAAATATCTTTTAACATATGAAATAATACCAAGAGAAGCAGTATCTATAAGATTTGCTCCAAAATGATTACCAATTGCTAAGCAAAATTCTCCTTGTTTGATGTTATCACTATCAGCAAATTTAGCTACGCTGAAGTAAGCTCCACTTTCAAATGTTAGAACAGCTAAATCTACTTTATCATCATATTCAACAAGCATTGCTTCGATTTCATTTTGAAAATCTCTATTGTATACTCCAAATTTATTACCAGATTGAATAATTTTACGATTGGTAATAATATAATACTTGTAAGTTTTTAAATTCTTCATATCAATATTAGAGGTATCATCAATTATTTCTCCGTTTTGCATTATAGCTTGTCTTTTATATATTAAAGCACTAGCTGTATTAACCATATTGTCTTTCGCAAAAGCTTTTTGATATACATTAATTCCTAAAGTAAAGCTACATGCTTGTCTAATAAGAGGATAGAATAATGAAGTCAATCCACTACCATCTAATACTTCATCACTATGCTCATAGTTATTTTTAACACCTTCTTCAAAAATAACATTTTTGTAAACTAATACAATAATGCTATTATAGATTTCGGGGTGTAAAGAACTATAAGCAGTAATTGTAGCTAATCCTTCCCCAACTGGGGTTGCTTTACCAGTGTTATCTATTTTAACAATAGAGGTATCACTGCTATGCCAAGTGATATCTTGATTTAATGATTCTGGGTAAATAGATGCTTGATATTGATATGTTTGATCAATTAGTAAATAGCTATTACCAGTGATTGTTAAATATGTATTATCTTCTTTAACACAAATAACATATTTTTTGATTATTTCCTTTTCTTCATTATAGGCGTTTACTACAGCTGTACCTTCATGGATAGCTGTAACTATATTATTTTCAATTTGAATTACATTTTCTTCTTCAGCTTGATAATAAATGGCTTCATCATTGATGAGAATTGGTAATTCTATTTTTTCATCAAGTGATAATTCATAGTAATCATTGCTTAAAGATATTTGTATTTCATTATTGTTTGGTTTATTATTTATACATCCGTATAAGGAAAAGCTTATTAATAGAAGAAAAAGCAATATAATATTCTTTTTCATTGCATCACCTCGTATAGTAATATTATAGCACAAAAGCAGAAAAAAGTATGTAAAAATAGTGAAAATGATAACAAAAAGTTTTAAAATATACATAATATTAATAGGTAATAAATATTATTTGAAAAAGATAATAAAAGTGGTATAATTTTAATATATGAGGTGGCAAAATGAGTAATTTTAAAGAACAATTTCAAAAGATATGTAGTGATGCTCGTTTAGTTGGAGCTAATATGGTAATTGTTAAAGATGATAAGATTGTTGAAAATGAGTGCTATGGTTATGCTTCTTTAGAGCAAAACAAAAAGACACAATTAGATACTGTCTATCGTATTGCCTCTATTTCGAAAACAATAGGTGCAATTGGTGTTATGCAACTATATGAAGAAGGTAAATTAGATTTGGATAAAGATATTAGTGAATATTTTGGATTCGAGATTCGTAATCCTAAATTTAAAGATATTCCAATTACTCCTAAAATGCTAATGATGCAAATATCTAGTATTACTGATGGATATGATGATGAAGATCCTGGTGAAGATGATCCAAGACTAGGTTATAATGGAGTTAATGGAACAAACTGGGATGTTTCCATTAAAGATTTATTAGATCCTAATGGTAAATATTATACTCCATTAACATATTCAGATTATGCTCCAGGAACACATTTCATATATTCTAATTTTGGATGTGGTTTAATGGCATGTTTGGTTGAAATTGTTAGTGGTGAGTATTATGTTGATTATATGATTAAAC
>CANQJU010000063.1 GCA_947624315.1 uncultured Bacilli bacterium
AGTAATGACTCAACTGCATAACATAAAAAACAAATGGAAAAACTACATATTTGATAAAATATATAAGTCAAACAACTATAAATATATCAAAAAAAATAATCCCATTGAAATTAAACAATTTGAAATGCAAGACAATGGAATTGCTTTAAAGAACTCATATATTTATGATGGAAATAATCATCGTGTCGGTATTATTCATTGTAGTTATAGAATTCCTAACAAAAAATATCCTTATATAATGTGTTATGTATGGAATAAAAAAATAACCAAAACAGCTATATTAAAAAGCAATAACAAGGAAATATTATTAAAGCAATTTGTGATTTATTAGGAGAAGATTATGATTTATAGTATTGCCATTTACACTGATTTACCTTTAAATATCCAAGATAAAGATATAATTGTATTGTCTTCTGATTTTCAAATTATTGATAATTACTCAGCTAAAAATAAAGATTGTAATCTATTTTTTGATTATCTAATAACTGATGATATATCTTTGCTTAAACAATTAGAGGTTGAATTTGATAATGATTTGGCATTAGTAAATTATGATTTTCAAACTACATTAGAAAATGTATTTGCTTTTAATAAAGCAATAAATTCATCTTTTTCAATTGATGAACAAATAAATAAAATTATTACTTTTATAAAAGAAAATTAAAGCCAACAATTGGCTTTTTTTATTTGTATTTTTATTTGATTTATGAAAAAAATATTATTGGTGATAAAATGAAAATAATTCTTAAAATAACAAAATATATTTTTATTATTTTTATATTTCTTTGCATTTCTTTCTTTTTTGTCTTTTATCATTACTCCAAAAGATTAAATTATACAATTCCTCAAACAGTAAATATAGAGTTTTATGATGCTAATGGTGAATTATTTTTAACATTAAATAATCAATCAAAGAAAAGTTACATTCAATTAGAAGAAATTAGTCAAGATTTAATTAATGCCTTTATTAGTATTGAAGATAAAAACTTCTATAAACATAATGGTATAAATCCTTGGCGCATGGCTGGTGCTCTTTTATCAAATATAAAAAAAGGAAAGATTGTTGAAGGGGCTTCAACTATAACTCAACAATATGCTAGAAACTTATACTTAAATAACGATAAAAATTTTAAAAGAAAAATTGATGAAATAATGATTGCTATTAATTTGGAAACCAAATATTCCAAAGATGAAATATTAGAGGGTTATTTAAACACTATCTATTTTGATCATGGAATTTATGGAGTTGAAGATGCTAGCCACTTCTATTTCAATAAAAAAGCTAGTGACTTAACTTTAATTGAAGCAGTAACACTAGCGAGTATTCCCAAAGGTCCAATATATTATTCACCAATAAAAAATCCTGAAAACAATAAAGAAAGGAGAAACATAATTCTTGAAGAGATGAGTAAAGATGGCTATATTTCTAAAGAAACCCTTCAAGAAAATTTAAATAAAGATGTTACGATATATGGTCATTTAGAAAAAAATGATAATAAAAATGCTCCTTACTTTCAAGATATCGTTATTCAATTATTAGAAGATTTAAGTATTCCTTATAGTAGTTTAGATAAAGGTATAAAAGTATATACTACTCTTGATTTAAAACTAAATGAATGTATTCAAAAAGCAATAGATAAATATTACCCTAAAAATAGCAATTTAGAATTAGCAATATATGCCATGAATCCTAAAACCGGAGCTGTCTTAAGCGTTATTGGAGGATATAATTATGAAAATTCTGTGTATAACAGAGCAACCAAATCATTAAGACAACCTGGTTCAAGTATAAAACCATTTCTTTATTTCACAGCTTTAGAAAATGGTTTTACTCCTGCAACTACTTTTATGAGTCAAAAAACTGATTTCTATGTTGATGGAGAAATATATTCCCCAACAAACTATGATGATATTTATCCAAATAGAGATGTTACTATGGCCTATGCTTTAGCAGTAAGTGATAATATATATGCTATTAAAACTCATCTATTTTTAGGAACAGATAAACTTGTTAAAACACTTAAAGATTTTGGATTTACGAGTGAAATAAAAAATAATACATCATTAGCACTTGGTACAAGTGAAGTAACTTTAAAAGAATTAGTAACTGGATATGCAAAAATTGCATCTTTAGGTTATGATGTTAAACCAAAATACATAAATAAAATAGTATCAAATAGTGGTGATATTTTATATGAAAATAACGAAAAATATGAAGAACGATTTGATAATGCTAATTGTTATATTTTAGCTGAAACAATGACCAATGTTTTTGATAACCGATTAGCAATAAATATAAATACAACAGGTGCTTCTATTGCCGCAAAGCTTTCTAAAAAATATGCAGCTAAAAGTGGTTCTACTGATTATGATAATTGGATGATTGGCTTTAATAAAAATATAGTCTTAGGAATATGGACAGGATATGATGAAGCTACAGAAGTAAAAAACAGTCAAACCAAATATATAAAAAATATTTGGGCAGATGTAATGGAAGAATATAATAAAGATTCTTTTGACTATTGGTATACTCAACCATCTAATGTAATTGGTATTGAACTCAATCCCACAACAGGTCAAATAGCAAAAGGTAAAGAATATAAAAAGAGATTGTATTTTAAAAATAACAATCTCCCATGGTATCTATTCTAAATAATACATTTTAATTTTTCTTAATTTATTATCTCTTAAAATCTTAACTTCCATATATCCTGCTCTATTTAGAAATGAATTTTCAAGTGTTGTATATAAATCTTCAGCAGAAAATATATTCTTATTATCAATTGATAAAATAATATCGTTTGTTTTTAAACCATATTTTTTGGCTAAACTATTTTTAGCAATTTTTGTGATAATAATGCCATATTTATAATAATCAGGAACTCTATAATATTCTTCTAAACTGATCAAATCAGTGACAAATTGACCTGATATACCTAAATTAGGTTTTATATATTCATCGCTATCACTCTCTAAATAATTTAATCTTTTTAAAATAGTAGTAATAGAAATAGACAATGACATATTATCAACTTCTGCTCCCATTATTTTAGCACAATTCATGCCGATAACATTTCCATCTAAATTTAATAATGGTCCACCACTATTACCAGGATTTATAGCAGCATCATGTTGGATAAAGCATTCATATAAATCATATATATTATCACCATTTTCATCACTAAAAAGTCTTCTTGTTGGATTAGAAATAATACCCATAGAAGCTGAATTGATAAATTCAAGATTCATTGGAGTACCTAACGCAATTACAAATCTTCCCATTTCTATTTTATGAGGATTACCAAAAGATAAAGAATAAACGCCTAAACCAGGTATTGCATCAATAGAAATAACTGCTAAATCATAATATTTATCGTAATTAACTAATTCTGCTTCTACAATATTTCCATCATATAATTCAACTTGTAAGGCTTCAGCTCCTTCAACAACATGGCGATTTGTTAAAATATAATATTTATCACCAGCTTTGCGATATATAAAACCTGATCCTAAAGTATTTGCATACAATATATCATCTTCAAATATACAATTAATAATTGTAACAGTACCAGCACTTGCTTGAGAACATGCCCTAAATACTCTTTCTTCTAAATCATCATATTCTTCTTTTTCAGAAACATTTATTTCATAAGTGCATTCTAAACCATTATAATGAATAGTAATACTGCAATCACCAGGTGCATTAGCAATCAAATATGTATTATCAACTACGCTAACAATACTTCGATTAGATAAAGTTATATAATCGATTTTACGAGCCCAGCTTGGATATGTGTTAAATAATATTCTTGTCACTTCTCCAACATTTAAATATTTTTTCATATTACTATCAAATTCAATGCTTTCAGGATACTGATTTTCCTTTTCTAAAAAATAGACATCATCAGTTACAGTAATCTCAAAACTTGATATTGGATTACTCATATCATCAAAATATGCAATAATTTCAGCTTTACCACTAGATATACCTTTTGCATTTCCATCATAATCAATATCAACAACATCACGATTTCGACTTTCCCAATGACACTCTCGATAACTATTCAAATATAATTTGGTAACTTCCCCAATTTCAATTTCATTTTTACCCATTATTTTATAATTTCCACAACCATAATTTAATAGAATAAATGCTAGAAAACAAATAATTATAAAATATTTTTTTAAAACAGCTCTCATACTTAACTCCTAAAAAACAATTACAACTTCTAATTCTTTTCCATCTCTAAAAACTTTAAATAAAACATCTTCTCCACTCAAGACCATTCCTAACTCGGCACGAAAGTCTTGGGTTTTTGTTATTTTAACATCATTAATTTCTAAAATAATATCTCCGACTTCTAACTTGCCATGAGCATAACCTGTATCATCAATACTATCAACATATAGTCCATAAGTTATGTTTTCTGGTACTTCTATATCGGGAACAGATCCTTCTAGATAATCCTCTTTATTTATAAGGGCATCAATTTCATAAACAGATATTCCTAAAGTATAACGTGTTGGCTTTTGACCTTTTTCTAATAAAGGAATTAATTCTTTTATAATATTTGAAGGAATAGCAAATCCCATATTATCAGTTTCTTCCTTAATAATTTTTAAAGTGTTAATTCCAATTACCTCACCTTGCAGATTAAGCAATGCGCCACCACTATTACCAGGGTTAATTGCAACATCGTGTTGAATATATTCACTGTCCCAATCATCAACACCATCACCATCAGTATCATCGCCCATATATCTTTTTGGATGAGAAACAATACCAAATGTAGCTGATCCATAATATTCATAGCCATCTGGATGACCAATTGCTATAGCAAAGCTTCCTTTTTTTACCGCATCAGAATCAGCAAATGATAATGGTTGAATATATTTAGTATGATTAAAAGTTAATACAGCAATATCTACTTTATCATCATAGCCTAAAACCTTTGCATCTATTTTTAAATTTTCTTCACCAAGATATACTTTAACCTTTGAATTCAATTCATTCTTTAAAATTACATGTCGATTTGTTACCACTTTATATTGATAATAATCAATAGTATTTTCATAGTTAATTGTTTTTTGGCAATCATCTTCAACGCTTCCATCTTTTAAATAAGCATCGCATTCATAAACTATGCCACTTCCAATATCAACTAAGGTATAACCTGTTAAACTGCTTTCATAATTATTGACACCAATAACAGCTGGTGATGCTTTTTCAACAGCAGCCACAACTAAATCTTCAAACTCTTTAATATCTATTTCCACATTATATGACTTATTATATATTTCATTATTAATCAAACGATCACATCCGACCATAAATAAAGTCAAAAATAATATTATACCTATTAAAAACTTTTTACTCATTGTTCACCTCAAATTTTAAATAATTTTTTAACATTGTTTTCAATTTTACTACATACATATTCACAACTAACACCTTTAATATTGGCAATTTCCATTACAACATATTTTGTATAAGCAGGTTGATTAATCTTACCTCTAAAAGGAACTGGAGTTAAATATGGGCTATCAGTTTCACTCAATAGAAAAGACAAATCAATATCTTTAACAACTTTTTTTATTTCATTAGCATTTTTAAATGTAACTACTCCCCCTATCCCTAAATAAAAACCTCTTTTAACAAATTCTTTAGCCATCTCATAACTTCCCGAATAACAATGTAAAACACCACTTACTTTTTCATCTTTTAAAATATCAAAACAATCTTGAATAGCATCTCGACAATGTACAATAATTGGTAAATTATTTCTTTTAGCTATCTCAATTTGTTTTTTAAAAAACATTTTTTGTTGTTCTTTAAAAGATTTATCCCAATAATAGTCTAATCCTATTTCTCCTATGGCGATTACTTTGGGTTCATTGAGGCATTTTTCTAGCCACTCAAGATTCTCATCTATTTCCTTTAGAACCTCACTTGGATGTAATCCCACACTAGCATAAATAAATTCATATTTGTTAGCGAGTTCAATAGCTTGTAAAGATGTTTTTTTATCATATCCAACGGCTATCATTTTTTTAACATCATTTTTTAAGGCTTCTTCTACTACATCATCTGGATTTTGATATTTTTCATCAAATATATGCATATGTGTATCTATTATCATAATTAACCTCAATAACTATATATATTATACCATTATTTTCAACTTTGATAAATAAATATTGTAAAAAAAGAGCAAATAAAAAACTCTATCTACGAGAGATAGAGTTGTTTTATATTTAGACTATTTAATAATCTTAGTAACGTTACCAGCACCAACTGTACGTCCACCTTCACGAATTGAGAATTTAGTTCCTAATTCGATTGCGATTGGGTGAATCAATTCTACATGTAACTCAGCATTATCACCAGGCATAATCATTTCTACGCCTTCTTTTAATTCGATAACACCAGTAACATCTGTTGTACGGAAATAGAATTGAGGACGATAGTTACTGAAGAATGGAGTATGACGTCCACCTTCTTCTTTGCTTAATACATAAACTTGAGCATCAAATTCTGTATGAGGTGTAACTGTTTTTGGTTTTGCAAGAACTTGTCCACGTTGTACATTGTCACGAGTAACACCACGAAGTAATGTACCAATGTTGTC
>CANQJU010000064.1 GCA_947624315.1 uncultured Bacilli bacterium
ATAAAAGAATTTAGCATTTTTAATATTATTCTTTTTAGCAAATTCATTAGCATTTTCAATATTTGCTTTATTGTTATCAACACCATATAATTCACTAACGGAATCAGCTAAATATAAACCAATACTTCCAATTCCGCAATACAAATCTATTACTTTTTCTTTACCCTTTAATTCACAAGCCTTTTTAACTTCATCATATAATTTAATAGTTTGTTTAGAATTTAATTGGAAAAAGGCATCAGGGGAAATGGAAAAATCAAGATTTCCAAGCTTGCCATTAATTTGTTCAACCCCACTTAATAAAATAACTTTATTATTAATTATTTCAATAGATTTAGGATTAGAATTAATAGTGTAATAAACGGATTTAATATCATCAATTTTAATAACATCTTTTAAAATGTTTTCCAATCTTTTGTCCTCATGCATTAAAACAAAAGTTGCTTGCACCTCTTGTGTTTCTTCAAAACCTCTTAAAACAATATATCTCAAGTTTCCTTGACGAAAACGAGGATTATAAATATCAATATTAGCATTAGTTAAATATGCAAGAATTTTTTTCATTGTTTTAGAAATAAGTTTTGATTCGATTAAACATTCATCAACATATACTAATTTATTTGAATCTTTAGCATATATTCCTGTTACAACCTTTTCCCCATCATGGCGAACTGGTAATTGCGTTTTGTTGCGATAAAACCAAGGATCATCCATACCAATTGTACTATTAACTATTAATTCTGATGTATCACCATCATAATATTTTTCAAATGCTTCTTCTACCAATGCTCTTTTTTGATTTAGTTGTTCATAATAATCAATGTGTTGCATTTGGCAACCTCCACATTTTCCATAATATGGACAACGTGGTTCCACTCTATTAGGAGATACTTTTTTAAATTTTGTTATTTCTCCATAAGCATATCCTTTTTCAACTTTAGTTATTTTTACTTCAACTATTTCTCCAACAATCGCATTAGAAACAAAAATGGCTTGGCGACGATAATAGCCAATACCTTCTCCATTTATTCCCATGCGTTTTATTGTTATTAAAATTAAATCATTTAATTTAACTTGTGCTTCCATTTTTAAAACCTCTATTAATATAATTATAGCATAATTATTAAAAAAATAAAAGGATTAAAAAGGAAAAATGCCTTATATTTAATAAGACATTTCATCGAGGTTTTTAATTACATATCCATTTTGGCGCAAATCGTCAATAACATTTTCTAAACATTCTAAATTATCTTGAGAAACTGTATGAAGTAAAATAATTGCTCCATTGTGAATATTATTCATTATAGCTTGATAGCCATAATCACCACCATGTTGATTATTAGTATCCCAATCCTTATAAGCAATAGACCAGAAAAATGTTTTATATCCCATACTTGCGATATGTTTTAAGGATTCTTGAGAAAACTCTCCTTCCGGAGGCCTAAAGAACTTAACCATTTTCTGATGAGTAATATTATAATATTTATCTTCTACTTTAGTTATTTCTTCTTCTAAAGTATCTAAAGATATTTTTGTGATATTCTTGTGATTCCAGGTATGATTACCAACTATATGTCCTTCATCAACAATCCTTTTCACCAAGTCTTGCTCACGAGTCAAAAAATCTCCAGTAACAAAGAAAGTACTTTTTACATTTTTATCTTTTAAGATATCAAGAATTTTACTAAGAATGCCATGATCATAACCCGCATCAAAAGTTAGATATACTTCTTTTTGCGATGTATCCCCAACAAAGTAACTATTTGTTCCTTCAATCTCTTGTTTGTAAAAACCTATTTCCGGAGTTAAATGTTGATCATTTCGAGAAAATCCCCATCCATAGCCTAATATTTTGGGATTAGTAATTAAAACCATAAAAGCGAATACATTTAATAACAATAAAATTTTTTTCATTTTGCCTCCTTGTATTCACTATTATTATTTACTTCCTTTACTAATTTATTTTTCTTTGTTCTTCCATTTAAGAAATAATTGATAAAAATACCTAATATTACAAAATAGTTAATAACAAAAATCAAAATTAAAGAACTGCTGATGATAAATGATATATATGATGTAACACTTATTTTCTGATAAAAATTTAAAAGCAGCAAATATAATTCCAAAATAAGATAAATCAATAATGTTGAAAAAATAGCTCCAATATAGGTTTTTTTTAATGACATTTTTATTGGAGGAACATAAATATATAAAAGAATAATTAAATTAAAAATCATTATTATTTCAACAAGTAATTCCAATATATTTTTTATTAAATAATTATTTATTAATAAAATATTTTCAATGAAATGATGACTATAAACAATAAAAACCAGTTCAAATAAACCAATTACTAAAAGCATTAAAAACATTATCAAAGAATTAAAGCGCATCTTTATACTATTTCTTTTTTTAATCTCCCTATATATTTCATCAGCGACCAAATTATATGAATGAATTATCGAAGATGATGACCATATTACACTTAAGGAGGCAAAGGATGTATAATTTTTTAAAGAAAAGTTAGGAATTATTTTTTTCAGATATTCAATAAAATCTCGTGAAAAAATGGATAATACTCTTAAGAAAAGAATATTATCCATAATATCAATTTTAGTATTAATAATTTGAATTATAATAATTGTTAATGATAAGATTGAAACCAACATATAAAATGATATTGATGAACTCATAATACTTATGTTGTATTTTTTATCATAATTTATTAATTTTTTAATAAATTGAAAAAATTTGCTTTCTTTTATTCTTTTCATACAATTATTATTTGTTAAAAATAATTAATTATTACATCATTGGAGAAAAAGCTCGAAGAATTGCAACTAATATTTTCTTAAAAATATTCTTTTTGCAGTTTTCTAATTTGACTTCTTCAGAAATACCAATTGAAGATAAAAAATCAGTTTTGATATCATTAATTGTACTGCTATCATATAGCATACAAGATATTTCATAATGCAAATACAAACTTCTATAATCGAAATTGGCACTACCAACTATTCCCATCATATCATCAGCTATAATTATTTTACTATGAACAAAACCAGGTGTATATTCATATATTTTAACTCCAGCCTTAATTAAATCTTCATAATATGATTGTGTAACCATATAAACCATTTTTTTATCAGGAATATGTGGAACCATAATTCTAACATCAACGCCACTTAAAGCAGATGTTTTTAAAGTTGTTAAGAATTCATTATCTAAAATCAAATATGGAGTCTGAATATATACATAATTATTGGCTTCCTGAACAATTTGCATATAAGTCATTTCTGTTGATTGATCCTGAGTAAATGGTCCATCACCAAATACTTGAACAAATCCATCAGTAACTTCAGATGAAGTAGGTAGGAAGTCGTGATAATCTAATTTTTCTCTTTGACATATTTCCCACATTTTTAAAAACAAATATGTTAAATTAGCTACTCCTTCTCCCTTTAACAAAATCATTGAATCTTTCCAATATCCAAAAGGTGAATCAATATTTATATACTCATCAGATAAATTCATTCCACCAGTAAATCCCACATTACCATCAATAATAATTATTTTACGGTGATCGCGATAGTTAATTTTCATGGATAAGTATGGACGCATGGTATTAAAAGAAACAACTTTTAAACCTTCGTTTCGTAACTTTTTACTAAAATTGCTTTTAAGTTTATTTAGGCATCCAAAGTCATCATAGATTAAACGAACATCTACTCCTTCTTTTACTTTTTCCTTCAGGATTTCATAAATATCACCCCACATCTTTCCATCACGAATAATAAAGAACTCTAAGAAAATAAATTTTTTAGCCTTCTTTAATTCCTTTAATATTTCTGGAAAAACATTTTCTCCAGGTGATAAGTATTGAGAAGTCGTATGAGCAAAAACAGGCATTAAAGTAGTATTATTTATATAATTGCTTACTTTAATAAATCCTTTGCTTTCTAAATCTAAATCTTTTGCCATCTCTTTGTTATAATCACATGACTCATTATACATTTCTAAATATTTGTTTTTAGCTTTTTTAGAAAATTTTAAGCGACCAAATAACCAGTAAAAGAAAATCCCAAAAAATGGTAGAGCAAATATTGCCACAAGCCAAGATATTTTATATGCGGGATTAAATTTTCGATTAATAATAAATATTGCTTCAATAATTGATAAACCCAAAAATACAAAATAAACAACAATCCCTCTTCTTCCAATAGAAATAATTAAATAAGACAATAATACAATTTGTAATAAAAATAAAACTGCTAATATAAATGTTCTACTTAATAATACTCTTAAAATTCGCTTTAAAAATTTTAACATAAGCTCTCCTGTTGTTTATTTTATAAAATGTTATTTAACGTATACTTTTTTAAGTTTTGCAAATCTTGGTAGGCCATCTTCTAATGGTGAATTAGATGGTCCTTGAATTAATGGTAATGCATATTCAGCATATTCTTTAGTTAAGCCTTTGTGATTTGGTAAAATCCATTCTAATGGAATTGTTTTTTCAGTGTTTGCGGCAAATTCAACTGGAAGTAATTTGTAATCGATATGATATTTCTTGCTATTTTCATCGCGTACAAATACAACCATCTTATCTGTTTCACCTTCAACAGCATATCTAACAGCCATTCTACCAGCCATAAATGCTTCTTCAATATCAGTTCCACTACCAACATGAGCTCCACATCTTTGCATTAATGAAAATTCAATTGGTCTAACTTTAATTTTTAATTTTTCATTAACCATACTAGCTAGAACAGATGCTGTTCCACCTAATTGAGCATGTCCAAATGAATCTTTAGCTTTTGAAGATAAATATTCACTAATTAAATTTCCATCTTTATCTTTAATACCTTCAGATATAACAGCAATAACCTTATTATCTTTTTCTTTGGCAACTTTACTAACATCTTCCATAAATTCATCAATAGAGAATGGTTGCTCAGGCAAATAAATTAAATCAGGTCCTAAACCTTTTAAAGATGCTAAAGATGCAGCAGCTGTTAACCATCCAGCATTTCTTCCCATAACTTCAACAATTGTAATCATACCAGTATCATATACATGAGTGTCTAAATATAATTCCATCATAGTTGTGGCAACATATTTTGCAGCACTTCCAAATCCTGGGCAATGATCTGTTCCATATAAATCATTATCAATTGTTTTAGGAACACCAATTATATTACATTCATATTTTTTACTTTGTAAGTATTTACTAATTTTATTACAAGTATCCATTGAATCATTTCCACCATTATAGAAGAAATATCTAATATTATACTTTTCAAATACTTCTAAAATACGTTTATAATCTGTTTCATCAACATCTGCTGCTTTTAATTTATAACGTACTGAACCTAAAGCAGATGATGGAGTATTCTTTAAAAGTTCAAGTTCTTTAACATCCTCTTTGCGAATATCAAAGAATTTTTCTTCTAAAATACCTCTAATACCATGTTCAGCTCCATAAATTTCTGTAATATTTTTTTGTTCTAATGCTTCTAAAAAGACACCAGCAGCACTTGCGTTTATAACGGAAGTTGGTCCACCAGATTGTCCAAATAGACAAGCTCCTTTTAAACCTTTCATATTTTCCTCCTAGTTTTTTACTAAATTATTATACTAAAATATTTCGATTTTAGCAAGTTATTTGTAAAATAATAAAAAGGATTTGTGACAAATGTTATTTTTTCGCAAATCCTAATATAAATTTTCAATTTTTTTTATTCAACATAAATAATAAAAGCAATACTGTTATAATAACAATTATCCAAATTATAGTCTTAATTGTTTTTAACTTTTTAATACGCTTATTATGTTCTTTATCAATATAAAATCTATTCAACTTTATTTCCATACTAGAATTATTGCATTCAAAAGCTGGTTTATCAAATGATTTATTAACTAATGCTATTTCTAAAGTTTCATTTTTATTTAAAGATATTGTTCCTGTAAAATCAATTTTGGCTATATTTGCTTTTACTCTTTTATCAAATATTCCTAATATACTAACAAAAAAGAAAATCATTTGCATAAAAAACCAATGCTTTCCACTCAATTCATCAATTGTCGTTACGTTTATATCAACCTTATCTTTATCAGTTTTATATGTACCAATTAATATATCTTTTTTACGTTTCATGATGACTTCATCATTATTTGCCCAAACAATAATATCAAATCTTTTAACATTTTTTAAAATAATAGTCAATTCATTCATATCTACCATCCAAAAACACTTTTTAAAACCGCACAAAAAATAAAAACTATAAAAATAATTACAGTTGTAATAAATCTTTTTTGGTTCTTCTTATAATCAAATGATAAAAATAGCATTGAACAAATTAATATTATTATGGAAATAATTATTAAATATTTAGAGAAAGTATTAAACGTTTGACCAAAAGAATCCATGAATTGTGAAAAATCACTTGGAGAATAAGCACCAACAAAATCTTTTGAGCGAAACAAAAATCCAAAACTTATTATACCTATAAAAGTTAGAATTATAGCTTTGAGTATAAAATATAATGCATATATGGGAAAAGAAATAATAAATGGTGCTATACTTAAAATAGCTATAAATATTCCTATATTAAATAA
>CANQJU010000065.1 GCA_947624315.1 uncultured Bacilli bacterium
CTGTAAAAGGTGCAGAACTTACTTTAGCAGATGATGTTGAAGGTAAAGGATTCAGAGTTGATACAAGTATGACAATTGATTTAGCTGGTCATACATATACTGCAACAGCTCCTGGTGTTGGTTCATTTGATATTAGTAACCAAGTATTACATATCAGTCCTTGGTGCAATAATAATGTAGCAAATGATAATGAAGTATGTTCAGTAACTATTAAAAATGGTACTATAGCTGTTAAAGCTGAACAAGAATCTTTAAAATTTGTCATTCAAAATTATAGTAATTTAACATTAACAGATGTTGTATTAGATGGAACAAATTTAACTGAAGGATATGTAGTATCTGCTAATGCTGGAAACTTAACAGTAAATGGTGGCGAAGTTTTAGGTAAAGAAGGAGTTGTTGCTCTTGATTTAGAATTCCATCGTAATTATACAGCAACAAAACGTACTGTAAAATTTAATGAAAATGGTCAAACAAGAACAACAATCAATGGCGTTATTAAGTATTATAGAGACTCAAAATTAGATGATAATGATACATTTAAAGAAGTTGGTTCTTGGGAAGAATATCTAAAAGTAGAAATGAAAAATATAGTTGGTGATAATTCATTCGAACTTAGTAAGACAACTTGTAAAGATTCTAATATTTCATTTAATGGCAAAGTATTAGAATGTGTCGGTGAAGAAACATGTGATCGCTGTGGAAGCGAAATCGCTGGAGAATAAAATATATTGAAAACCAATTTTTGTTAACATAAAAATGGGACTATTTCATATCAGCTATTTGATATGAATAGTCCTTTTTTTGACATTAAGGTTTTATAGCTGTAATAGAATAAATGGTAATAAAGAATAGTCTTTTTAATACACCCTTACTTTTTCTTTCAAAAAAAGACAAATTAATGTATAATATTATTAGGTGATAATTATGAAAGAGATTATTAGTGCATTAGTTAATGATAGTATAGTTGTTTGTAGCAACAATATAAAAAGAGCTATTTTAGAGACTATGTTTGAAGAAAAAAAGATGCTAAATGTAAAGTTTAAAAACTTTAGTGTTTTTAAAGATGAAATATTAGGATCTTATACTTTACAAGCCAAATTGTCTTTAGCCAAAGATGAAGTTGATTATGATTTGGCAGAGATAAAATTAGCTAATAGTTATTTTGTTAATGAAGAAAGCAATAATAATAAACTTAATAATTTATTAGAAATCAAAAACAAATATATGAATAAAGAATATTTTGATTTCTCTATTGAAACTTATAATAGTTATAAAGGAAAAAATATAATTATCATTGAACCATTAAGCAATGATGATTTATTACAAAAGGCAATTGCAAAGATTTCTAAAATATGCACTATTAAAACTCTTTATTTGCCACTTAAAAATCCCGAAATATATATTCAAGAATTTAATACTGTTAAAGATGAAGCTTTTTATTTAGCTAAAGTTATAAGTGAAAAGTTGTATGAAGGTGTTAGTTATAATCACCTTAAAATAAATATCCCTAATAGTAGTTATTATCCTTTTCTAAAGGAAGCTTTTAGTTTATATCATATTGATACTGATTTGCATCAAGATGTTACTATGATAGAAATTAGTTGTGTTAAAGAATTTTTGGAAGAAATAAAGAAAAATATGGATATGGATGCTTTAAGCTCTTGTAACAAGGCTTTAGAAAAAATAGGTAATTTTGAAAATAGCAATTTATTAATTGATATTTTAAATAAATATACAGTTTTAAATCTTAAAGTTAGTGATATATATGATTCTCTAGTTTATACTTTAAAAAATACTAAAGTAAGTTGTAAGAAATATGATAATTGCATTCATTTTGTTGATTTAATGGATGAAGTTATTTCTGAAGGAGATATTCTTTATTTTCTAGGTTTTAATCAAGATGTATTACCTAGAGTATATAAAGATGATGATTATTTAAGTGACGAAGAAAAGAAGAAATTGTCTTTATCCACTTCAACAATCCGCAATGCTAATGAAAAAATGTTGTTAATGAGAACATTAGGGCATGGAGATATTATTTACATAAGTTATGCTAAAAGTTCTAGTGAAGAAAATCTTGTTAAGAGTTCATTCTTAGTTGATATTAAAGGAAAGTATAATTGTATTGAAAATTATTACTCTGATAATTATTTAATAAGTTATTCTAGTTCTTTTTCCAAAAACGATTATATTAAAGAAAAAGATGTTTATGATAAATACAATATTGTTTCTCCTAAGCTTTTAGCTTATAGCAATATATTTTCTAATGTTAGAGGGTACAATCACAAATTTAAGGGAATTTTGGGGGAATATGCGCCAAATGAATTGAATTTATCCTATACTTCTATTAATAGTTATTTTAAATGTCCTTTCCAATATTATTTAGAAAGAGTTCTAAAAATCACTAAAGAAAATAATGAAGAAGCTTTATATATTGGTAATCTTTTCCATTATTGTTTTATGGAATTATTAAAAGTAGATTTGGATGAAAAAGAAGTCGGAGGCTATTTAGATAAGGTAATTAATAAATTCTTAGAAGAAGAAAATATGACCTTGAGCAACAAACAAAAAGTATTTCTTGTTATATATAAAGACTTTTTGCTTGCTAACTATAATTTCTTGTTATATCAAAAACACAATTGTGATTTTGATATTGTTGGATTAGAAAAGGAATGTAAGATTAAATATACAAAAGATATTGATGTTTATTTGGTTGGTAAAATAGATAAGGTTTTAGTTTTGAATAAGAGTGATAAAAGATATGCTATAGTTATTGATTATAAGACAGGTAAACCAAATTATTCATTTAACAATGTTATTTATGGATTAAATATGCAACTATTAATATATTATTTATTCTTAAATAATGATAGTAAAACATCTTTTGGGGGAGCATATTTAGCTAAAGTTTTACCCGCAAATCCTTTTAGCTATAATAAAGATAAAAGCTCTCTTCAACAGTTATTTGAATATTTTCGTTTAGAAGGTTATAGCAATAAGAGTTTATCTGTTCTTTATCAAATTGATAAGAATTTAGGTACAAGTGATTCCTTTTTATCTGGAATAAGTATTAATAAAGATGGTAGTTTAAGTAAAACATCATTAAATAAAGTTTTAGATGAAGAAGAATTTAATGAAATTTTAAAAATATGCGAAGAAAAAGTAAATTATGCAATTGATAATATTATCGATGCCAAATTTGATATTGCGCCTAAGAAAATAGGAAAGAAGATAACTTGTGAATATTGTCCATATAAAGATATATGCTATATGGATAATGATGATATTACTGAAGTTAATGAGATTAAAGGTTTAAGTTTTATTCGAGGTGAAAAGGATGAATGAGACACGCTGGACAAGTGAACAACTAAAAGCAATTGAAAACACAGGACATAATATTTTAGTTAGTGCTGGAGCTGGAAGTGGAAAAACAGCCGTTTTAACCGAAAGAATTATTAATAAACTTAAACAAGGAATAAAACTTAAAAATTTAGTTGTTTTAACATTCACAAAAGCTTCAGCTTTTGAAATGAAAGAAAGATTAAGAGAACGTTTAAAGAAAGAAATAGAAGAAGGTAATAATAATTTAAAAAGTGAATTAGAGTTTATAGATCAAGCCAATATTCAAACATTTGATTCTTTTTCTCTCTTTTTAGTAAAAAAATATTACTATTTATTAGGAATTGAAAGAGATGTACAAATAGGTGATGAAGCTTTATTTGCTTTGATTAGAAAAAAGATTATTGATGAAGTCTTTGAGGAATTATATGATAATGATGATAAAGCCTTCATAAATATGATTATGCGTTTTTGTACAAAAAACGATAATTATTTAAAACAAAATATTGATAATATTTCTAAAAAAATAGAATTATTAGTTAATAAAGAAGAAATGCTACAGAACTATTTTTGTGATTTTTACAAAATAGAATTTGTTAATGAAAAACAAGAAGAACTTTTAAAAATATTAATTAGCAAAGTAAGCAATATAAAGTTAATTATGTCCTTTTTGTTATCTTCAATTTCTGATAAAAAACTTTTAGAAATAATTAAGGTTATGGATAACAGTTTGACTAAACTATATAACGCTAAAACATATAATGACTTTTTAGTCTCACAAAATGTAAGTTTTCCATCTCTTCCTAAATCATGTAGTGAAGAAGATGAAAAAGAAATACTTAAAGCATGTAAAACCAATATTACCAATATTATCAAAGAAATTCAAGAAATATGTTCATATTCATCACTTGAAGAAATGAATAAAGAAATTGAACTTATCCAAGATGATGTAAAAGTCATATGTGATATTTTAATGATGATCTCACAAAGACTTTGGGAATATAAAAAGGGAAAAAATGTCTATGCCTTTATGGATATAGCCAAAATGGCTATCGACCTAATGGAAAAAAATCCACAAATATTAAATGATTATCGCGCTTCTTTAAATGAAATATTAGTTGATGAGTATCAAGATACTAGTGATATTCAAGAAAAACTTGTAACACTTATTTCTAATAATAATGTTTATATGGTTGGTGATATCAAACAATCTATTTATCGCTTCCGTAATGCTAATCCTTCTATTTTTGTTCAAAAATATCTTGATTATAAAGATTTTAAAGGAGGGGAATTGATATCACTTGATCGAAACTTCCGTTCAAGAAGTGAAGTTATTAATAATGTTAATACTATTTTTGAACAGATTATGGATTTAGATATTGGGGGAGCTGATTATAAAAAAGATCATATGCTTATATTTGGTAATACCATTTATAATAGTTTTAAAAAAGAAAACAATGATTTAGAAATATATGAATATTTTCCTAATGAAGATTCTAAATATTCTCATAAAGAAATAGAAGCAATTATAATTGCTAAAGATATTTTAGAGAAATACAATAATGGATATGAAGTATATGATAAAGAAATAAAGGGAATGAGAAGAGTAAGATTTGATGATTTCGCCATTTTAACGAGCGATAAAAAATCTTTTGATATTTATCTAAAGGTTTTTGAACATTATAAAATTCCTCTTATGGCTCATATTGATACACCTTTTATTGCTAGTCAAGAGATTGTTGTAATAAAGAATTTGTTGAAATGTTTATATTGCTTTAATAATGAAGAATATTATAAGGAAAACTTCAAATATTCATTTACAAGTGTTTTAAGAAGCTTTTTAATTGAAGCTAGTGATAAAGATATTTATGCTTATTTTACTAAATCAACTAATACTTTTGATTGGGTAACTATGAAACTTAAAAATATTGCTAGTCTTTCTTCAACAAAATCTTTAGGAGAAATACTAGAAATGCTTTATCAAGAGTTTTCTCTTTATGAAAAGATTTCTCTTTTAAATAATTTAAATGATGTTGAAAACAGATTAAGCTTTTTATTGAGCAAAGCCTATAGCTTGTCGAAAATAGGTTTTGGTTTATATGATTTTATTGATTACTTAAGTTGTTTGGCTGATAGTAATTTAGATATGGAATTTCATGAAAACTTAAATTTCCAAAAGAACATTTGCAATATTTTAACAATCCATAAATCTAAGGGATTAGAATATAACATATGCTATTATCCACTTTTAGAGAATCGCTTTCAACACGCAGAACTAAATGATCGTTTTCTTTTTGATAATAGTTTGGGATTAATAGTTCCTTATTCTGATGATGGTATTCGTACTATCTTTTACAAAAACATTTTAAGTGAAAAATATTGTTTAGATGATATTAGTGAAAGAATAAGATTATTTTATGTGGCTTTAACGAGAGCTAAAGATAAAATAATTTTAGTGACACCTCCATTATCTAATCCTTCCCTTAAAGATGATGAGGGAAAGATTTTGCTTGCTGATAGGGTGGCATATAATAGTTTCTATAGTATTTTATCATCAGTAGCGAGTAGTTTAACCCCATTTATTAAAACGATTGAATTTATAGATCCACAAGACGATTATCGAAAGAAAAATAAACGAGAGCTAAATAAGAAAAGTGCTGATAATATAATTATTCATGATGTAAGTTTAATTAAAGAAATTCAAGAAAGTAAAAAAGCTTCAATGTCTTTAAATAAATTAATTACTAAAGAGGAACAAGAAAAACTTGATTTTGGTACTTATATTCATAGTCTTTTTGAACATGTTGATAGTTTAGATGATTTAAACCATATTGATTCTCTTTTAGCTAATCTATCAATTAAAGCCTTTTTTAATCATGAAGTTTTTAAACGAAATATAATTAATAGATATCATGAATATGAATTCATTTATTACAAAGATAACGAATATTATCATGGCATTATCGACTTGCTTCTAGAAACTTTAGATACTTTTATTATTATTGATTATAAATTGAAAAACACTGACAAGGAAGAGTATACTGAGCAAATAAATACATATGCTAAATATTTAAAAGCTATATCAGATAAAAAAGTAGAAGGTTATTTATATTCGGTAATTACGCGTGAATGGAAAAAAATTTTAATCAATTCTTGAAAATTATTAGCAAAAATAACCAATAATATTGACAAAAAGATAAAAATCAAGTAAAATAGGTGTAGAAAACTTATTAGGTTTTCTCTT
>CANQJU010000066.1 GCA_947624315.1 uncultured Bacilli bacterium
GTAAGGGTTATGTTTTTATTTTTGAATATAAATAGTTTATAATTTAAAAGTATTTTAAAGGAGGTAAAATATGAAATACAAAGACTGGTTAACCCAATGGTTAAAAAACTACAAAAAACCGCTTGTTAAAAAGCAAACATTTGCGAGGTATGAGCAAATTGTCGAATTGCAGATTGCCCCTTATTTAGGCAATTATCAGATGAAGGAGTTGTCGGTTTCTATTTTGCAAAACTACATTGCTAGTATTAGCAATAAGTATGCAATTAACACAACTAATGCTATTGTTTCTATTGTTAAAACGACATTATTAGCTGCTAAAGAAAGGAATTTGATTAGAGATGATTACACGAGATTTTTAAAATATCATCGTGTCCCTCAACAAAATATTAAATGTCTTTCTTATGTTGAGCAAAAGAAAATTGAAGAGTACATTTTAAAAAGCAAAAAGCAAAGACTATTTGGAATTGTATTTTGTTTGTACTCAGGATTAAGAATCGGGGAGTTGTTATCTTTACAATGGGAGGATATAGACTTGGAAAAAAGATTAATCACTGTGAGTAAGAATTGTTATGACCATTGGGGAACTGAAGGTTATTCTAAAGTAATCGAAAGCCCCAAAACAATGTCATCATATCGTCTTATTCCTCTACCAGAAAAACTTATTCCTTATTTATTAGAATATAAGAAAAATTGTAAGAGTCAGTTTTTGGTGAGTGATAATAAAGGAGGTGTCATTTCCGTTAGATCATATCAAAAAACATTCCAAGCGTTACTTAAAAAATTAAATATCCCTCATATGGGTTTTCATAGTCTTCGCCACACTTTCGCGACTAGAGCTTTAGAATGTGGTATGGACATCAAAACTTTATCAGAAATTCTCGGCCACAAAAATCCATCAATTACTTTAAGCACTTATGCTCATTCTCTAATTGAACACAAGCGAGCAATGATGAATAAATTGGGTGATTATTTATAATTATTAACTTATAATTATAATCAAAAAACGAGCATTTACTTTTACAAGTTTGCTCGTTTTAAATTAAATTATTTATCCAAGTATCTTTTTAAATATCGAGGATTGATTTCTTTTATTTTTAGAATAGCTAAAACATCTATGCAATTGAAAGACTTATCAATATAAGCACCATTTGCAATAGTTGAGCCTAGCCGTAAATAGCCTTTAATTAAAGGTGGCATTACCTTAAGGGCTTCATCCTTATCATATTCTTTTTTTATGCTCATATCAACATAACCATCTTTTAATGCATATGCTAATACCTCTTTTGATGACAAATGATTGTAATATAAATAAGCAAAAGAATCATAATAAGGAGATGGATCAACACCATGGAAAGATACTGTCCCCATCATATATTCAACATTTTTACTAATGGCATATTGAATAACTCCCTTCCATAATAAGTTAATAACAATACCATCACGATATTCCTTTTTAACAACTGCTCTACCAACTTCTAATAAATTGTATTTATATAAATTAGTTATATCATATTCTTTTTCCAAAAGGAATTTTTTATTTTGCAAATGTTCTTTCAAAATAAAACGATATGTTCCAACAACCTCATTAGTATTAGTATCAATTGCAATAAGATGATCACAAACATCATCATATTCATCTTTATCAGTACCATCATGATTATCTTTGTTATATTCTAAAACCAACTCCAAATAACGCAAGCGATAAACTTTTTGCCTCTCTTCTAAAGTATCAGCAAGTTTAATTAAAATATTATTGCTTTGAAAACTTTTCATTTTATTTACCAAATGTCCTTACTACACCTTTTAATTTATCAATGATATTTAGTTCATATGGACATCTTTCCATACACTTCCCGCACTCAATACATTCACTGGCTTTGTGCTTTAAGCCTTCATACCTGCTTTTTGCCCATTCCTCTAAACCATATCTTTTATAGTAACCTTCAAACATAAAACAATTAGGAATATCTATTCCTTGTGTACAAGGGGCACAATATCCACATCTTCTACAAAAATCATGACCAAGTTCTTCTCTAATTTTGGCCATTTCTTTTTCTTCTTCCAAAGTGATTTTTCCTTTTTCAACACTAGCATTTTCCAAAACCTCTTGGCTAGAAGCACATCCCGGAATTAAAACATCAATAAAATCTTGATTTAGTAAATATTTAATAGCTAATTTTTTATTATCAATTGCTCCTCCAGCAAGGGGCTTCATGCAAATAACACCAATATTTAATTTGTGAGCTTTTTTCAAAAAACTACAAGCTTTAGTTTCAATAATATTATATGGTATTTGTATCGTTTCAAAAGGAAAATCATCAATAATACTTTCTAAAAAATCAACACTATGAGAAGTTATTCCAATATGATTAATAAGCCCATTTTCCTTAGCTTCTTTTAAAGCTTTAAAGGCACCATCATCTCCCATAATAACATCATATTCATCCCTACTTTTAACATTATGCAATTGATATAAATCGATATGATCAGTTTGAAAGTTTTTTAAACTAATTAAGATATCTCTTTTCATATCTTCATACGTTCTTGACATTGATTTTGTACAAAGAATAAATTTATCGCGTCTTCCTTTTATAGCATTACCTATATACTCTTCAGATACTGTATATCCTCTTGCACTATCAATTAAATTAATTCCTTGACTAGTTAATGTGTCTATTATTTCTTTAACATCATCTTGTCCTACTCTTTGAATAGGAATACCGCCAAAACCAAGGCGATTAACTTCCATATTTGTTTTCCCCAAAATAACTTTTTCCATTTATTTAAACCTTCTTTCATATCGATTAATATATGTTAATTTACCATCTATTCTTTCAGAAGAGAAAAGAATAAACGATTCAACGAATGATTGAATATTAATATCTTTTTCAATATTTGAAAAACATTCTCTTACTAAAGTAACATGAGGTAGAAAAGCTTTTTTATCAAAGTTAATATCTGTTTTCTCAATTTCCTTTAAAATTATATTTTGCAAAGACAAAAGTTTTTCACTTTTTTCAACATTCATAATTAAAATATCTTTCATTTTAGATATTTTATTAATATTTATTGAAAAGCTCTCAAAAGTAATTTTATCCATTATTCTCATAACTTCTTGCATCTTTTCAGTATCAATTTCTCCTAAAAATAATAACGTTAAATGCAAATTATTGCTATTTGTATAATTACCTTTAATTCCGCTTTTTCTTAAAGATAAAAGAAGATTATTAATCTTCCTTAAAGCTTCTTTATCAAAGTTTAGAGCTAGAAACATTCTCATTTTTTTCAATTGCAATCAAAAAAGGAGGATTATTAATTTGATTAATAAATTCATATTTTAAAACTGTAAACTCCTTTTGATTTAATCCTTTCACATATTTTGTTACTTCTATACTTTCTTTATTTCCTTCAAGGTGCCCAGGATAAAGACATATAACACATATTCCCTTATCACTAAGTAAAGTCAAAGAATCTTTTAAAGCTTTAATTGTCGTTTCAAAGTGGGTAGTTATTTTCTTATTGCCTCCTGGTAAATATCCTAAGTTAAAAATAATCCCTTTAACTTTCTCATTTATGTGCAACAAAACATTTTCATGACCATCTAAAATGAACTCCACATTTTTACAATCCTTCATTAATTCTTTACTTTTCTTTATAGCTTCTTCTTGAATATCAAAAGCATATACCTTTTTACATATGTCTTTTAAAAAAAGTGTATCCTTCCCACAGCCCAAAGTCATATCAAGACAAATATCATTGGAAGTGACAACTTCTTCTAATAAGCGATGTGCATATTTTAAAACTTTATCCATATATACCTCTATATATTATAATCCTCACTTGGTAGCAACTTGTATTCTATATATTTATAACTTTCTGGATGCATAAAACCAAGCAAATAAGAATGTAACATAAGTTTATCTCCATCGCCATATAAACTATCACCAATAATTGGATGGTTGATATAAGCCATATGTACTCTTATTTGATGAGTTCTTCCCGTTTCAATAGTCACAAGCAATTTTGAAATATTATTTTTACAATCTATCACCTTATATTTAGTAATAGCTTTTTTACCATTTTTACTAACAACATAGCGATTATTATAGTGTCTATTGCTACCGATTGGATAATCTATAACTCCACTTTCACTATTAAAAACACCTTTAACTAAAGCTATATATTGCTTTTTAATCAAACCATTTTCCATTTGATAATTTAAATAATGATAACTAATAATATTTTTAGTAAAAACAACAATTCCTGTTGTTTCCATATCAATCCTATGAATTACTCTAATTTTTCCAATATCTTTTCCTCTGTAATAATAACTTATAGCATTTAATAATGTATCACAAGTATTGCCATCAGAATGGATCAATATTCCTCTTTCCTTATTGACAATAATAATATCACTATCTTCATATATAACCCTGATATTATATTTGTAAGGAATGATATCATTAACATCATAGTTATCTAAAACAATAGATATTTCTTCATTTTTCTTAATATTACTACCAAATGTTAAAATATTACCATTTAACACTATTCTTTTATTATTGATTAAATCATTAATTAATTTTTTTGGTAAATGTAATTCCATTAAAAATTGTTCAATTAAACATTCTTTATAACATTGGCGTTTTACAATCATTTAATTACCCTCAAAAAATCATCTTCTGATAAAATATCAATTTGACATCTTTTCTTCATTTCTTCTAATTGCATTTGTTTTTCTTTAGGACATGCATCAAACATAATAAAAGTATCAATACTTCTATCAATGCTACGGGAAACATTAGCTCCTTTAATTTGTAAAATTTCCGCAACTTGTTTTTTGGTTACTGTTTTTGGTTTGCCACCGTAAGCAACTATTTTCTCCTTGAAGAAATTATCTGGTGCATCCTTATTTACTTCTTTATATCTATTTCTTTGTAAATAAAAGCGCTCATTGCTATAATAACCAAAAAGCAATCCCAATGATTCCATAGCCTCTTCTAAAGTAGCACTATTAGTCATTCTTATAGCTCTTTCAACAATCTTTACACAAACATATGCATCGCTTAAAGCATTGTGATGATTGTGCTCTACTTCTAAATACTCACTAATTGTATTAAGCTTACAATTTGGCAAAATATCTTTCCAAAGCTTTTGACTAATTTTAACAGTACAACATATCTTCACGCGAGGAGCTTCTAAATTGTATTTTTCAATTAAAGCCTTTAAAACGCTCAAATCAAAACCAGCATTATGAGCCACCACAATACCCGTAAAATAATCTTTAATCTCTTCCCATACTTTAGGAAAAGTAGGGCTATCTTTAACATCTTCTTCGGTAATATGGTGAATAGAAATGTTATATGGGTCAAAATGTGTTTCGGGGTTTATTAAATAATATTTTTCTTCTATTTTGTTGCCTTGAACAATCACAATACCAAGGGAACACGCACTAGTATTATTGCTATTGGCAGTTTCAAAATCAATTGCTATGTAGTCCATATAATCACCTTTTTTATTATACCATATTTTTCTTGCATTTTAAAGATATAAAAAAGAGTTGATTTTTTGATAACCAGCTCTATTTATTTCAGTTATTAAGACAAGAATACATTCCTAAGACTTTCAAAGTAAATCCTTTTTCTTTCGCAAAGTCTTTTATCATTTCCTCTATTTCTTTATATTTATTTTCTACCGGAAATTCAATATAAAAATTATATGTTCCAAGTTCATTTTTAGTTGGACGTGACATTATGCAACTCAAGTTTATTTGATACTTTTGGAATATCTTTAAAGCATCTGTTAAGGCACCTGGATAGTCGCTATTTGCACAAACCCACAAACTACATTTATCTTTTTGATAGTTTTCTTTATTAGTTTTTCCAATAACAACAAATCTTGTGTAGTTATGAGGATTATCAATAACATGAGGGATTAATGTTTTAAAATTTTTATTAATTGTTAAATGCATAGGAACAATAGCACTTGAATTAACATTTTCTAACATTTTTTCTAATGATTCAACATTGTTTTGGGTTTGATAGATATCTAAATTATCTTGATTAATAAAATCTAAACATTGACCATATGCTTTAAACTGAACATACAAGCGATCATATTTATCATAACAACTAACAAAAGCAAAATCAATAGGAATAATTATATCACAAATTATTTGCAAATTGCTATTGAAAAGGGCATCGAGAGTTTCTTGAACATATCCATCTAAACTATTTTCTAATGGCAAAATAGTTATATCATTATTATCCATGTTTTTAGCAACCTTAGAGATTGTTGGAAAATAGTTGATAGTCGCATTATTTAATTTGTTTTGTTCTAAAAATTTTTGCAAAGCAACATCACAAAATGTTCCTTTTGGGCCTAATAATCCTATTTGCATATCTAAACCTCTAATATAAATTAACTGCTAAATATTTTATCATATCAAGATAATAAAAACAAGCAGAAAATTCTGCTTGCTTATTCAACAAAACTGTTATGTTACAATTGATGTGAGACTTCCAGAGTATTTAAAAAGACTTAGATCCATGATATAATAAACTAAACAAAA
>CANQJU010000067.1 GCA_947624315.1 uncultured Bacilli bacterium
CCCCCGGTCATTTGTATTGCTCCAGTAATATAGGCAATATAAGCAAAACTTGAACCTAAATAAATGGGAACTTTAGCTTGGGTACATAAAATATAAATTAGAGTACCACATCCTGATGCGAATAAAGCTACTGAAATTGGTAATCCGGTAAGAATTGGTACTAAAATAGTAGCTCCAAACATAGCAAATACGTGTTGAATACTAAGTAAAATTAATTTACTTGTTGTAGGCCTTTCTTTGGCTTGTAGCAATAAATTTGATTCCATAATTTCCTCCTTTTCTTTTTAAAAAAAAGATTCAAAATAAATTTGAATCTTTAAATTAACAAATATATAAAAATGAAAATAAGTCACTCTTACTAGAGATAGATATGGCATTAAGAGAGTTTAGACAATTTAAGTTGTTTAAAACTAATCTTTCCATTGTAACCTCCACTATATAAAATAAAAGGCCTTAAGACGTTTTAAGACCTTAGAAAAAATAATTAGAAATTTTATCTAAAGTCATAGTAAGATCATTTAAGGTGATCTTGTAGAAACGTTCAAACCATATTATTGAATATATATGACCTATTGCTATAGATTATATCAAAAAGAAAAATAAAAAGCAACAAAAAGTTTCAAAAATTTTATATCAGTAAATCAGCAAAAGATACAATAGGGAATAAACTATAATATTCATTTTCTAAAGGCACCCAAACATCTAAAAATTTTTGTAATTTTTCACTTGATGAACGCACTTTTAATCTCTTTAATTGTTCATTTTCATCAATATCTAAATAAATCAAATAATCAAAAAATGATTTTAAATATTTGTTATATGAATATACTCCCTCAAGAATAATTAAATTATTTACATGTTCAATTGTTTCATTTATATATACTTTATTGGTACAATCATATTTTTGATATGTTACTTTATCTTTTTCCTTTAATTCTTTTAAGAGCACACTTAAATTTTCATAATCAATATTTTCTCCAATACCTTGATGCGTTTTTCTTTTTTCATCACTTAAGAAAAAGTCATCAGCATGAATAATAGTAACTGGTAAATCTTTATCAATATTTTGACAAATTGTCGTTTTTCCACTAGTGCATTTTCCTTCTATTGCCACAAGCACTTTTTTATTATTTTGATAAATATGTTTTAAAAAAGAATTGAATTGATAGTTTTTCATTTCATTACTAATAAATTCACGAGGAACAACACGATAATTAGGATAATATAATTTTCGATATGTTTCACTGTGATGAAAAACGGGATAATTATCATTTCGATAGTTATCAAGAACTTCTTTAAGTTTATTAATATCAATATCAATTGTTTTATCTAAAACTAGATCAATAAAGATACTAATTTTTTCTTCTAAAGCAACTAGACTTTCATTGCTTTTTTGATTTATGAAAGCTGAAAAGAGTTTGTTTAAATCAAAGTTGCCTTTAATATATGGTCGAAGATTAACTCTAACATATTTATCGCTTATTATTTCATATAGAGGCTCATAAAAGGGAACATTTTCTTCCATTTGATTGCACTCTGTTAATAAATAATTGTAAACTTCTTGGGTATTTTTAATCAAATGTTCACCACCAAAAGTTGACTGATAAATTAATTTTAAATAATCTTGGATTTCTGATTTGTTTTTCTTTTGATAATAATTTATTAAAAAATCTTTGAACATTATTTTCTCCTAATAATATAAAAATTAATCAAAAAGCTTATCGCAGAGGGTACAACGACAAGCCAAATTAATTATAAACGCAAATAATTTAAATGTCAATATGTTGATTTTAATTTTATTGTTTCCAAAAATGAATTGAATAATTGCAAAAAAGGAAGAATTAATATATAATATATAAAATGGTGATTATATGAAAGAGAAAATGGAAAAGTTTATTGCACCTTCTTTAAAAGATGCACGTAAAAGAATAACTAAAGAAACAGCCCATTTTTATTATCAAATGGATAAGCGATTTATGGGATTAGGAAAGGGAAAGACATATCATCTAAAAACTTATGGATGCCAAGGCAATTTAGCTGATAGTGAAAAAATATCAGGATTATTAAAATGGATGGGATATGAAAAAACTGATAATGATGAAAATGCTGATTTAATTATTTTTAATACTTGTGCTATTAGGGAGAATGCTGAAAATAGAGTTTTTGGAGAACTAGGAAGAATTAAAAACTTAAAAAAGAAGAATCCTAATTTGATTATGGCTTTATGTGGATGCATGGCTCAAGAAGAAAAAGTAGTCGAAGCGATAAAGAAGAAATATCCTCAAGTGGATTTAGTTTTCGGAACTCACAACATTCATTTACTTCCAGAATATTTAGAAGAATGCATGAATAATAAAGAAAGAATTATTGAAGTATATAGTATTGAAGGGGATATTATTGAAGAGGTTCCCGTTGTTCGTGATCACAATCGTCGAGCATGGGTAAATATCATGTATGGCTGTGATGAATTCTGCACATATTGTATTGTCCCTTATACTAGAGGAAAAGAAAGATCACGTTTACCAGAAGATATTATTAAAGAAGTTGAACAATTAGCTAAGGATGGATATATTGAAGTCACTTTATTAGGGCAAAATGTTAATGCTTATGGTAAAGATTTTATTGATTGCCAATATTCTTTTGCTAATTTATTAGAACAATTGCAAAAGACAAGCATTAAAAGAATTCGCTTTACAACTTCTCATCCCCGTGATTTAGATGATGAAACAATCATGGTTATGGGACAAGGTGGTAACATTATGCCTCACCTACATTTACCAGTTCAATCAGGAAGTAATAGAATTCTCAAAAAGATGAATCGTAAATATACTAAAGAAGAGTATTTAGAAAAAATCGAAAAATTGCGTAAAGCAGTTCCTGGTATATCAATAACAACAGATATAATTGTTGCTTTCCCAGGAGAGACAGAAGAAGATTTTGAAGAAACTTTGGATTTAGTTCGCAAAGCTGATTTTGAGGGAGCATATACATTTATTTTCTCTCCTCGTGAAGGTACACCCGCAAGTAAATATGAAGATAATTTACCAATGAGTGTTAAAAAGGAAAGATTATTAACTTTAAATAAATTAATAAACGAGGGATATGCTAAAGGTAATAAACGCTTTGAGGGGAAGATTGTTGAAGTGTTGGTTGAAGGTTTTTCTGAAAAAAATGATAAGTTTTTAATGGGATATACGCCTAATAATAAACTTGTTAATTTTGAAGGTGATACATCTCTAATTGGAAGTTTAGTCAATGTCAAAATAGAAAAAGCCTTCTCATGGCACTTGCGAGGTAAAATTGTAAAATAGATAATTACCCAGTGGCAATATCTAAATAATTTGAATATATTGTTACTGAGGAGGGATATATGTGAATGAAATTCGTGAAATTGTAACGAAGACAGTCATTGGAAAAGGAAAAAAACTAATTCGCTTGCAAGAGACAATTAATCCTGAAAATGAACCTTTTAGCATTTTAGGATGTTGGATTATCAATCATGACTTTTCAGCAACTCTCGATGAGAATACTGTTAATTTAGATGGTACATTTGAAGTCGATATTTGGTATGCATATGATAATAACACTAAAACAGAAGTCGCTAAAGAAACAGTAACATATAATGAAACTATAAAAACCAAACAAACTGTAAAAGACTTAAATAGCGATTGCCGCGATGTTATTGTCCGTTTGCTTCAACAACCTACATGTACTAATGCATGTATTCAAGAGAACAGTATTACTGTAGATATTGTTTTTGAAGTTATTGCTGAAATTATCGGAGAAGCCAAAATGGTTGTTGCCGTACTTTCACCGATAGACAATTGTGAGCCAGTCGATGATGATTTTGAAAATGAAATTAATGAAAACTTCATGAATGTAAATTAAATCGTTGGCAACAACGATTTTTAATATGTTTAATAGTTCATAATAATTTACTCTAATCATATATATAAATAAGGGGGAATTACTATGAAATTTCATATTGTGCAAATGAATGAGACTATTGAAGAGATTACCTTTTTATATAATTTAACAGTTGATGAGTTAAAAGAAGAAAATAGACATATTCGTAAATGGGATAAACTTATTCCTGGGACAAAACTTAAAATACCCGTAATTACTGAAGCAATTGATAGTGAAGTAGCAGAAATGGAACCATTTATTGAAGACTATTATCCTAAAATTCAAGCTGAAGATAATATTTTAAATGATTCTACTGAAGTAATGACAGAACCAATTGAAGAAGAAAAGGTAGAAGATGATAAAGAAGAGTTAGATTCTTCTTTTAATGAAAAAGAGGAAGAAAAGATAGAAATAGATAATGTTGAAGAAAAAGAGGAAAAAATAGAATCAACTATTAATGAAAAAAAGGAAGAAACTCCTAAAGAAATAAAAAATGAAGTAAATAAAGAACCCTTAAAAAATAACTACTATCAATATCCTTATATTAATCCTTATTATAGTTATTATTATCATTTGCCAAGAGTAGTTTATCCAGTATATTATCCAATATATTTTCAGAAAAAAAGGCGACCATAATTGGTTGCCTTTTTAAAAGAATATTTTTCCTAAAAGTGGACGTTTACTTTTCTCAATTGCATTTTGTGGACAAACTTCAGCGCAACACCAACAGCGTATGCACTTGTGATTTGTTAAATGTGGATATTTTTTAGGCTCAATAACCATTGTCTTAGGTGGACAAATTTTAGCACATTCTCCACACTTAATGCATTTATCATGATTAATCTTTGGATGTTCTAAAAGAATATTGCGCAAAGGTTTAATTTTAAGAACCCTTAAACCTAAATTGCTTAAAGAGTCTTTTGGAGGAATAAAGGAAACATCAAAATCTTTTAAACTATCACCTAAAAGTTCAATTTTTTCTATTTCTCCACATCCATATCCTCTTTCATTAGCAATATTTGTTATAAAACATTTACTACTATCTAAATGTATAACTTCACATGCAATTCTATCTAAACTAACGGCATCTAAAGAAGTTATAATGGCATTAGCAAACTTACTTTTTCCTCCACTTGATGGTCCTTCACCTTCAAGACCTAAAATACCATCACAAATATTAATGATATTTTTACCATCAAGATTTTCTAAAATGGCTCCATATAAATCATTAATAGCTTCTCCAAATTCTAAAGGATTGCTAGCTCTAACATGCCAACCGGCTTTGTTTAACCCATAAATTAAGCCAAAGAAGTTCTTTTCAGCAACCGTCATATAAGCAAGTGAGTGAGTTTTTAGTTTTGGTAAATTGATTAACACATCAACATCAATCATCTCTTTTGATACTTCAAATTCATTATATATTTTAGCATGATGATTTTGAATTGTTAGAAGTGTTTTATTGTTAACAATTTCCAATCCTTCTTCCATAATAATATCATATATACCATTTTTCTTTAAGGTGTAAGTTAGGTCACGAGTTGCGGGATTATCACCAATGGTAATATTATTAGTTCTCGTTTTAACAAGTTGAATAACAGCTTGTAAAAAAATCGGATGAGTTGTAATTCCTAATGATTTATCAAATGGCCCTACACAATTGCATTTGATAAAAACTTTAGCATCCTTTTTTATCAATGAATCTATTCCACCCAATAAAGATAATGATTCATTTATTTTATTTTTGATTAAATCAAGTGAATATTCTTCACATTTTTTTAAAACAACTTTGCTCATTTTTCTCTCCTTAGTTTAATTGTATCATACAATGACAAAAATATCTATCATATTAATTGAAAAAAAGTTTTAAAAGCATTATAATACGTGTATAAATTATAAAGAGGTGAGAAAATGAGAAGGCGAAGTGTTTTATTTATTACGCAAATTGCTGTTTTTGCAGCTCTTTCAACTGTTTTATATTTTCTAACTTTCCCTTTACCACCATTTCCTAGTTTTTTGAAAATTCAATTTTCTAATCTTCCAGCTGTTATTGGGGGTTTTGCCTTAGGACCAATTGGAGGATTAATTATTATATTAGTGAGAACTTTAATTGCTCTACCATTTTCATCAAGTCAATATGTTGGTGAACTAGCCGATTTTTTAATCGGTGGAAGTGCTGTTTTAGTAAGTTCCTTGTTTTACAAAAAGTTTCATACTTTTAAAGGGGGAATATTAGCCCTTGGATGTGGAATGATTACTTGGGTTGGAGTATCTATTTTAGCAAATCGTTTTATTTTGGTGCCATTTTATATGACAGCATTTAAAATGACCGCTAATGATTTTGTGCAAATATTATCAGCTGTTCCATGGTCATCTATTTTTAAAACTATTACTGTTGATAATTATATGAGCGTTTATATTGTATGTTGTACAATTCCATTTAATTTAATTATTTCTTTAGTTGTTTCGTTAGTTACTTTATTAGTATATAAAAGAATATCCAATTTCTTAAAGAAATTTTCTAAAGATGAGGACGAAAAAAAAGCATAGATTAAAG
>CANQJU010000068.1 GCA_947624315.1 uncultured Bacilli bacterium
TTCTTTCTCCAGCAATGATTTATGGTAGTGGTTTAGATGAGATTGCTGAAAAAAGAAGTGATATAATTATTGATGTTGGTATCAATGAAGAAATGGCCTGTTTAATGGCTGCTACAATGAGTCGCAATGGATTATTGCCTATTGTTTCTATTTATTCATCATTTCTTCAAAGAGCGTATGATATTTTAAATCATGATATTAATCGCTCTAATAATCATGTTGTCTTTTTAGTTGATCGCTCGGGAATAATTAGTGGTGATGGAAGTACTCATCAAGGTATATATGATTTATCATTTACCACTCATTTGTCTAATTTCATAATCACAATGCCTCGCAATCAAGAACAACTATCATTTCTTTTAGATTTAGCTATTAAAGCATCTAATCCATTCATTATTCGTTACCCTAAAGGAAATATTAAATTGCTTCCAACTGATAATAGAATACTTGTTCCCTATAAATGGGAAGAAGTTTTACCAATTTCTGATATTAATATTTTGTCATATGGACCTGATATTAATGAGTTTTTGGAAGAAATTGAAAAAGCTAAAAAACCAATAGGTTTAATTAATTGCTTATTTATTAAGCCATTAGATTATGATATGATTAATAAATTAAATGGTAAAACTATTATTGTCTACGAAGAAGTTGTGGAAAACGGATCACTAGGAAGTTTAATATCAGATTACATTCTTACAAACAATTTAAGCATTAAATATATTCATTATTCTATTAAGAATATATTTAATGAAGGAAAAATTGATGAATTAAAAGATGTTTTAGGTTTAAATATTTCTAAAATAATTCAAGATATATAGGTGAAAGATATGTTAAAATCAATTTTTGTTAAAAACTTTGCTATTATTGATAATATTCAAATTGATTTTTCAGAAAATATGACAGTTTTAACAGGAGAAACTGGAGCAGGAAAATCTTTAATTATAGATGCAATTGGTTTATTATTTGGTGATAGAGCTAGTAGTGAACTTATTCGCTTTGGAGAAACTAAAGCTATAATCGAAGGCGTTTTTACTGATACTAATATTAAAGTTTCTGAAATATTACAGGAACTAGAAATTGAAGAGGAAGATTTTTTAACTATTAGAAGAGAAATTTATAATAATGGAAAAAATCTTTGCAAGATCAATGGAAATAGCGTTAGTTTGAATGTTTTACAAGAATTAAGCAATTATTTAGGAAATATTCATACACAATTTGATAGTGAAAAATTGGTTAATCCTAAAAATTATTTTAATTTTATTGATAATGAAGAAATTAAATTACTTTTAGCTCTTTATCAAGATAAACTAAAAGAATATAATAAAGTGAAAAAAGAATATGATACATTACTAGCAAATGAGGCTGAAAATAATCAAAAGCTTGAATTTTATAAATATCAATTTAATGATTTAAAAAATGTTAATTTAAATGTTGATGAAGAAAATGATTTAAAAGAAAGAAGTAATGTTTTAAATAATTATGAAAAGATTTCTTCCCAGATTAATGAATTTATTAATATATATGATAATAACGATATTTTGGATAAAATATATGAATCAATTCAACTATTAGAAAAAATAGAAAAATATAACAATAAGTTTTCTAAATATAAAACTATTTTGGAGGAAAACTATTATAATGTAAATGATATATTAGAAGAAATTCATTTGGACTTTAAAAATCAAGATATTGATTATAATGAATTAGATGAAATCAATGAACGTTTAGGAATTTATTCCGATTATAAACGTAAATATAAAATGTCAACGGAAGAAATTGTCAATTTTTATCATAAATTGGAAGAAGAAATACAAAAAGTCGAAAATTTTGACATTCTATCAGAAAAATTAAAAGAATCTGTTGATAAACTTTACAATGATTTATTATCTGTTGCCCAAAAAATAAGTGATTTGCGGAAGAAAGTTGCTCATGAATTGGTTGAAAAGATTCGCTCTAATTTGCTTGATTTACAACTTAGCAAAACTATTTTAGATATTGTTATAAAATCCGATAGTTCACAATTTAAGAAAAATGGAATTGATGATATTGATATTTTAATTACTTTTAATGAAGGAGAACCATTAAAACCTTTATCAAAGATTGCTTCAGGTGGAGAATTATCCCGTTTTATGCTAGCTTTAAAAGCTATAACTGCTAATCAATTTGTTAATCAAACTTTGATTTTTGATGAAATCGATAATGGCGTTAGTGGTAGTGTTGCTTATAGCATTGCCAATAAAATCAAAGAAATTTCTCAAAAATCTCAAGTGCTATGTGTAACTCATTTAGTACAAGTTGCTGCTATCAGCGATCACCAATTGCATATTAGTAAAGAAATTGATAATAATCGTACCAAAACAAATATTAAAGAATTAAATTATGAAGAAAGAGTAGAAGAAATTTCTAAAATGGCATCATTTGGATTATCTAGTGAAGCTAGTAGAAATTTTGCCAAAGAATTGCTTAAAAATAGTATCATTACCAAATAATGATGCTTTTTTTATTTGTAAAATGGGAAATAATAAAAATGTAGCCATTTAAGGAGGAATTTTTATAAAAATTTTTAAGAAAATCATTTTTTCATTGATGGTAATTACTCTTATCTTAGTTATTAATTTAAATATTAGCGCTAAAAGTAGTACATATTATCTTATTCCTGGAGGTGAATCAATTGGGCTACAAATTAATACTGGTGTCTATATAACTGGTAAATTTGATGTTACCACAGATACAGGAAGAAAATCACCATGGGAAAATAGTAATATTGAAAAAGAAGATATAATTTATACAATCGATGGTAAAACAGTTAATAGTATCAAAGAAATTCAAAACATCCTTTCAGAATATGAAAATGGAGAAACTATTGAATTGGGTTTAATAAGAAATGGTAAAAAAATATTTACTAATATTATGGTAATTGCTAATATTGATGGTAAAAAATCAATGGGACTTTATGTCAAGGATAATATTGTTGGAGTGGGAACTTTAACATATATTGATCCTAACAATAATTCATTTGGAGCCTTAGGTCATTCTGTAAGCAATAATTATTCTCCAAATACCAATGGATTAATTACTGGTTCATCAATAGAAGGAATTAGAAAAGCTTTACCTGGGATACCCGGAGAGAAAAAAGCTGTTTTAAATAATAATATCTTTGGAAATATAAATAAAAACAATAATTTTGGTGTTTTTGGAAATATTACAGATAAAAGTTTAATTAATAATGAAAAAATGGCCGTTGGAAAAATAAATGAAGTAAAATTGGGAAAAGCAATGATAATGACTGTTACTAGTAAAAATGAAAAAGAATGTTATGAGATAGAAATAATTGAAGTTAAAAAACAATTAACATCTGATATAAAAGGAATTAAGTTTAAAGTTGTTGATGAAAAACTCCTTGAAAAAACAGGAGGAATTATTCAAGGCATGAGCGGAAGTCCTATTATACAAGATAATAAAATTATTGGAGCTGTTTCTCATGTGATTGTTGATAATCCCGAATATGGATATGGTGTTTATATTGAATGGATGTTAAAGAATCAATAATCAAAATAAATTTGTCGAGATTTTTTCGGCAAATTTTTTATTTGTTTTTGTATTAAAAAAATAAGTAATTTTCTCTATTTACATTAATCAGCATTTTTCGACAATTTTGATATTTATTAGTATCTTTTTGATAAAATTTATTCTTTTTTAAAGATTTTTATTTCGTAAAAATATTATTTTTGAAAAAAAAGATTGCAAAAGAAAAAAGAAAGTAGTAAATTGTTATTATAAATTTATTGGAGGAAGATATGGATAATTTAAAGATTATGCTTTGTGAAGATGGGAAAGAACTGGTAATGGCCCTACAAAATTATTTCACTAGTGAAAAGGGGACAGAGATTGTGGGAACGCATAGTGATGGGGGAACATTATTAAATGCATTAAGAGTTACACAAGTCGATTTATTGTTTTTAGACATCTTTATGCCTAATTATGATGGTATTAAAGTTTTACAAGAATTGAAAAATAAGAAGGAGTTATATAAAGTTCCTAAAAGTATTATTGTTATTACCGCTTTTGCTAATGAAAAAATAATGAATAGAGTTGCTGAATTAGGCGCTGATTATTTTATTGTTAAACCTATTAATTTTTCTAATTTAAATGATATTGTCAATGATGTGAGAAATCAAAAGTTTATGATTAATAAAAATAATAGTATTAGTCTTACTAACAATACTAATCTAAATTTACCTGTTGATATTGATACAGAAATTACAACTTTACTTCATGAGGTAGGAGTTCCAGCCCATATAAGAGGATATATGTATATTCGGGAATCAATTAAAATGGTTTATAATGATATTGAAATATTGGGAAGTATAACTAAAGTTTTATATCCCGAAGTTGCTCGCAAATTTAATACAACTTCATCACGTGTGGAAAGAGCTATTAGACATGCTATAGAAGTAGCATGGGTTAGAGGAAATATCGATGCCATTAGTGATATTTTTAGTTATACAATTAGCTATCATAAATCAAAACCTACTAATTCAGAGTTTATTGCAATGATTGCTGATAGATTGCGTTTAATTCATCGCAAGGATCGAAAAGAATATATTAGTAAAGCTATATAAAAAGACCCTTTTAAAAGAGTCTTTTTTTTGTAAATAAAAAGGTAGTATTACTACCAAATTATTTTTATTTCTTTATAGAAATGTAACAAGTAAATAAATTAATCCTGCTACAGGAACAGCAAGAGTTAAAACAGCAATTAAAATTGCAAAAAATTTACCTGTCTTAGTATCACCAGGGTTTTTTTGAATTTCAACTTCAATTCCACCATCTGATTTTTCACGAGTTTTAATAAAAGGTTTTTCAGCTTTAGTAGATTTATTTTTCACTTTTCTCACCTCAACATTTATGATATAATTATAAATATATTGTAATTATATCATATTATTTTATAAAAGGAAAGAAAAAAATGAAAACTTCTCGAATTATTTTTCATATTGATATGAATTGTTTTTTTGCCTCTTGTGAAATGGCAGAAAATAGTGATTTAATTGGTAAACCAGTTGTAGTGGCTCATGATGATCCATTGCAAAGAGGAATTATCTTGTCACCAAATTATGAAGCTCGTAAGTATGGAATTAAAACAACAATGAAAGTTAAAGATGCATTTTTGCTTTGTAAAGATATTATTGTTATTGATCCAGATATGAAATTATATTCATATTATTCAAATTGTTTTCATCATTATTTATTAACTCTTACTAAAAAAGTTGAAATGGCAAGTATTGATGAAGCATATGTTGACATGACTAATGATTTAAATGGTAAAAATGCCATTGAACTTGCTGAAGAAATACAAAAGCATTTGTTAGATACATATAAACTTCCATGCAGTATTGGAATTGCTCCCAATAAGTTTTTAGCAAAAATGGCTTCTGATATGAAAAAGCCTTTAGGAATTACTGTTTTAAGAAGAAGAGAAATTGATAAATTAATGTGGCCGCTTCCCATTACTGATATGATGGGAGTAGGAAAGAAAACTGCGCCTAAACTAATGGGAATTGGAATTAATACTATAGGACAATTAGCCAATTATAATGATTTTGAATTGCTCAAAAAAACAATTGGAACTCAAAATGCTATAAGTTTAATAAAATTGGCTAATGGTCTTGATGATTCTTTAGTTGTATATGAAAGTCATGATATGCAATCATCAGTTTCTAATGCAAATACTTTTGATGTTGATATTTTTGATGAAAAAATAATAAAAAGCACTTTAAAAATTTTATGTGGAACTATAGCTTATCGTTTAGATAAAATTCATTCCGAGGCTAAAACGATTGGCATAACTATCAAATATGGTGATTTTCATGCATTAAATAAAAGTCATAGATTTGATGAAGGAATTAGTAGTGAAGAAATGATATATAGCATTGCTGAAGAATTATTTGATGAATATTATCAACCTGGTATTGGGGTTAGATTGATTAGTGTTTATGCGCAAAGAGTTACTCCAATTCAAAAAGAGAACAAGCAAATTACTATTTTTGATAATATGAATGAAATTGAAAAAGAACATGAACTAAAAAAGATTTTAACAGATGTTCAAAAAAGATTTGGTTCGGAAACAATTAAAAAGGGATATTACCCATATGAAAAAAAAGACTAACAAAAAATTTATTTTTGTGCTATAATTAATAAATGAGGTTAGAAAATTATGAGTCTAGGACATATTGATAAATACAAAGTAGTACGAGAAACACAATTGGGCTATATGCTTGAAAAGGATAGCCAAGAATATTTTTTACATCACAATGAATGCAATGGTAAATTTCTTCAAGTTGATGATGAAGTTGATGCTTTCATTTATATTGATAAAAAGGGACGTGAAGCTGCAACTTTATTTCCTCCTAAAATAACTATTGATAATATGGGAATAGGAGA
>CANQJU010000069.1 GCA_947624315.1 uncultured Bacilli bacterium
TAATAGCATAATGTCAAGAGAAAAAATAAAAAAAATAAAACATTTAAATTTAGCATAAAAAGGGCTATTTTTAAATGCTTTTTTAAAGTTTTATACAAAAATATAGTTATGTAGCATAATAACTGTCAAACTCGGGTTTTAGTTACCAATTATAAATAGTATAAATATATACCCCTCTTTATTATTAGTTTGTTAACTAATTTATGAGGGGATTTTTTTGTAAAAAAAGAAAACGTATTATTACATTAGGTCTTTAAAATTTGTAAAAAATATGCTATAATATAATAAATTTGAAAAGGAGAAGAAAAATGGAATACACAAATCAAGTTAAAAATATGTGTAAAGTTACTAATGGTGCAAGCCATGGATGTGCTCCTATTCCTCAAGAGGGTAAATGGACATATTCACGTGAAATCAAAGACATCAATGGTTTAACTCATGGTGTTGGTTGGTGTGCTCCTCAACAAGGTGCATGTAAATTAACTTTAAATGTTAAAGGCGGAATTATTATGGAAGCCTTAATTGAAACACTTGGATGTTCAGGTATGACTCATTCAGCTGCTATGGCTACTGAGGCTATTGTTGGAAAGACATTATTAGAAGCAGTTAATACTGACTTAGTTTGCGATGCTATTAACACAGCAATGCGTGAATTATTCTTACAAATTGTTTATGGACGTACTCAATCTGCTTTTAGTGAAAATGGATTACCAATTGGAGCTGGTCTTGAAGATTTAGGTAAAGGATTAAGAAGTCAAGTTGGTACTTGCTATGGTACATTAGACAAAGGACCTCGTTATTTGGAATTAACAGAAGGCTATATTACAAAATTGGCTTTAGATAAAAATAATGAAATCATTGGATATCAATATTTAAGTCTTGGTAAGTTTACTGATTTCCTTAAAAAAGGAATTGCTGCAGAAGAAGCATTAGAAAAGGCAAAAGGTCAATATGGACGTTTTGATGAAGGCGTTAAATTCATTGACCCTCGTCAAGAATAGGAGGTTTTATTATGGCATTATTTGAAAGTTATGAAAGAAGAATTGATCAAATTAATAAAACTTTAAATGAATATGGTATTTCTTCAATTGAAGAAGCAAAGAAAATTTGTGATGAAAAAGGTTTAAACGTTTATGATATGGTTAAATCTATTCAACCAATTTGCTTTGAAAATGCATGTTGGGCTTATACTGTTGGGGCTGCTATTGCTATTAAAGCTAATGCAAAAAATGCTGCTGAAGCAAGTAAATTAATCGGTGTTGGATTACAATCATTCTGTATTCCTGGTTCAGTTGCTGATGATCGTAAAGTTGGTTTAGGTCATGGTAATTTAGGAGCTATGCTATTAAGTGAAGAAACAAAATGCTTTGCTTTCTTAGCTGGTCATGAATCATTTGCTGCTGCTGAAGGAGCAATTGGTATTGCTAAAACAGCTAACAAAGTAAGAAAAGAACCTTTAAAAGTTATTTTAAATGGTTTAGGAAAAGATGCTGCTAAAATCATTTCTCGTGTAAATGGATTTACACATGTTGAAACAGAATTTGATTATAAAACAGGTAAAGTAAAAATCGTTAAAGAAACAAAATATTCTGAAGGCGATCGTGGAAAAGTTAGATGCTATGGCGCTGATGATGTAAGAGAAGGTGTAGCAATTATGCATCTTGAAGGTGTTGATGTATCTATTACTGGTAACTCAACTAACCCAACTCGTTTCCAACATCCTGTAGCTGGTACTTATAAAAAGGAATGTACTGAATTAGGTAAAAAATATTTCTCAGTAGCTAGTGGTGGTGGAACAGGACGTACATTACACCCAGATAATATGGCTGCTGGACCTGCTTCATATGGTATGACAGATACTATGGGAAGAATGCATTCAGATGCTCAATTTGCTGGTAGCTCAAGCGTTCCTGCTCATGTTGAGATGATGGGATTAATCGGTATGGGTAATAATCCTATGGTTGGTGCAACTGTAGCCGTTGCTGTAGCTGTTAGTGAAGCTTTAAAATAATATAAAAATCAAGCTTGATTTTCTATTTAATAGAAAATTGAGCTTTTTTTATTAACTAAATATAATATTATATAAATAATCGTAAATGTGTATTGACAAATTATAAAAAAATGGTATAATTTTACTGGTTTATTTTTACTAAACTTTAAGTTTAGTTTAACAAAACCGAGTAAACAAAAAGTTTAGTATGAGTAGGAGGAAGAAATGACAATTGGCTTGAAGATTAAGCAGCTTCGTGTTATGTGTCAACTCACGCAAGAAGAACTCGCTGATCGCTGTGAATTAACTAAAGGTTATATTTCACAACTTGAAAATGATTTAACTAGTCCATCGATATCGACCTTGACTGATATACTATCGGCTTTAGGCACGAATTTGAAAGAATTTTTTTCTGAAGAAGATGAAGAAACGATTGTATTTACTGAAGATGATTATTTTGTAAAAGGAACTGATGACCATACTATTACATGGTTAGTTCCCAATAGTCAAAAAAATGAAATGGAACCCATCCTATTAACTTTAAATAGTGGGATGGAAACTACTGTTGATATGCCCCATGAGGGTCAAGAATTTGGTTATGTTTTGGAAGGTAAAATTTTAGTTCAATTGGGGAATAAATCGTATGAATGTAAAAAAGGTGAAACTTTTTATTTTTCAACAAACAAAAATCATTATTTAAAAAATATTGGCAAAGAAATTGCTAAAGTGATTTGGGTATCAAGCCCACCAAATTTTTAATATTAGGAGCAGAAAATGGAAAAAGAAAACATTATAATTGAACTTACAAACATCTCAAAACAATATGATGATAATTTAGTTGTTGATGATTTTAATTTGAAAATTCGCAAAGGTGAATTTGTAACTTTCCTAGGACCATCTGGTTGTGGGAAAACAACAACCTTGAGAATGATTGCTGGATTTGAACTCCCAACAAGTGGAAAGATTTTACTGAATGGACAAGATATAACAGAATTACCACCTTATAAACGTCCTATTAATACAGTTTTCCAAAGATATGCATTATTTCCTCATTTAGATGTATATGATAATGTTGCCTTTGGATTAAAACTAAAAAAGATTAAAGATACTGTTACTAAAAAAGGTGTTACTAAAGAAATTGAAAGAAAATTAACAGCCAAAGAAATAGATGCTAAAGTTATGCAAGCTTTAAAGATTGTTGATTTGGAGGAATTAGAGACTAGAGATATTTCTACTTTATCAGGTGGACAACAACAAAGAGTTGCTATTGCTCGTGCTATTGTTAATGAACCAGAAATTCTTCTACTAGATGAGCCTTTAGGAGCTTTGGATTTAAAAATGCGTAAAGATATGCAACTGGAACTAAAAGAAATGCATCGTAAACTTGGCATAACTTTTATTTATGTAACTCATGACCAAGAAGAAGCTTTAACAATGTCAGATACTATTGTTGTTATGAAAGATGGTTGCATCCAACAAGTTGGTTCACCAACTGATATTTATAATGAACCAAATAATGCCTTTGTTGCTGACTTCATTGGTGAAAGCAATATTTATAATGGTACAATGACTGATGAAAAGAAAGTATTATTCCTAAATCATATTTTTGAATGCGTTGATGACTTTGAAAAAAATGAAAAAGTTGATGTTGTTATTCGTCCCGAAGATATTTTCTTAATGGATGAAGATAAAGGAATGGTTAACGGTAAACTTGTCAGTAAAATTTTTAAAGGTGTATATTATGAATATATAATGATGGTTGGTAAAAACGAAGTTGTTATTCATGACACAAAAGAATATGAATTAAATAAAACTATGAGTATTTATATTAAACCATTTGATATTCATATTATGCATAAAGAGTTCGTTAATAATGTTTATGAAGGATATATAGATAAAAATAATAATGTTATATTTGCTGAAGGAGAATTTGAATGCGATGTCACACAACTTATTCCTAATACGCATTTAGATGAAGATGGATATTTAGTTGATGATAAAGGTATCGTTTATGATTTGACTGATGCTGATGTTAAAGTTGAAGTTGGCTTAAAAGATATTGAAATTGTTGATAAAGAAGAAGATGGAACAGTAAGCGGTGAAATTGTTTCTATAATATATAAAGGAGATCACTATCAAGTTATTATTCGTACTGAAGAGTATGAAGACTTTGTTACTGATACCGAATATACATGGAATGAGTTTGATAAAGTAGGAGTTAAAATTCCTAAAGAAGCTATTAAAATGACATTAAAGAATGAGGCAAAGCAATATGTCAAAGATTAGATTTTCTCGTAAGACTTTATCAATTCCATATTTTGCTTTTTTGATTTTATTTGTTGTATTGCCACTACTATTAATAGTTTATTATGCTATCACTGATAGCGATGGTAATATTTCTTTAGTAAATTTCATTCGCTTTTTCCAAGATAAAAATAAATTGGGTTTGTTAGCTTTTAGTGTTATTATTGGAGTAGCAAATACTATTTTATGTTTAATTATTGGCTATCCAATAGCAATGATTTTAAGCAATAAAAAATATAATAAGAGTGCCGTTTTAGCTTTATTATTTATTATGCCAATGTGGATTAATTTCGTATTAAGAACTGCGGCAACTCGTGATTTGTTATATTGGTTTGGAATAAATGGTGGTGAACATCCATATTTAGCCACAATGATAGGAATGGTTTATAATTATTTGCCATTTACTATTATGCCTCTTTATACAACTATGTTAAAGATGGATAAAAATTTAATTGAAGCTTCTTATGATTTAGGAGCTAAACCACATCAAACATTTGTTAAAACGATAATTCCTATGACAATGCCAGGAATTGTTAGTGCTGCCACAATGGTTTTCATGCCAACAATGTCATCATTTGTTATTAGTGATATTATGGGCGAAAGAAAAATTTCCTTGATTGGTAATGCTATTCAATTTAATTTTGACCAAAGTCGTTGGAATGATGGAAGTTTAATTGCTTTAATAATGTTATTAATAATTGGTGTTATTACATTATTAACTAAAAATGTTCAAAAAGAAGAAAATGTTCGAGGTGGATTATGGTAAAGAAAATATTTGCCAAAGGATATGTTTGGATTATTCTTTTCTTAATGTATTTACCAATATTAACATTAATTGCTTTTAGTTTTACAGAAGCTAAAAATATTGGTTCTTGGACAGGATTTTCTTTGAATCTATATCGCGATATGTTTAAAAATGAAGAGATTGTGGAAGCACTAGTTAATACTATTTTAGTTGCTCTTTCTGCTGGAATTGTTTCAACAATCCTTGGAACTTTAGGAGCTATTGGTATATATTATAGTAAACCAAAAAGCAAAAAGATTATGAATGGTCTTTCACAAATTCCTGTTTTAAATGCGGAAATTGTTACTGCTATTTCCTTAACTATTCTCTTTGTTTTCTTTGGTGTTGAGTTTAATTTTCTAACTCTTTTAATTGGACATGTAGTTTTAACTGTTCCTTTTGTTGTTTTGAGTGTAACTCCTAAATTAAAACAAATGGATCCAAATATTTATGAAGCTGCTCTAGATTTAGGAGCAAGCCCTAAAAGAGCTTTATGGAAAGTAATTTTTCCAGAAATATTACCTGGTATTTTTTCAGGTTTTATGCTAACAATTACTCTTTCATTAGATGATTATATTATTACAGCCTTTACAAGAAATAATTCATTCTCTACTCTTTCAACATACATCTATGGAGCAACAGCCAAAAAAGGTGCTTTGCCTCCTGTTTTAAGAGCTTTAACTACTGCTATTACTTTATTAGTATTTATTATTTTATTAATAATTAATTTCAGAAGCAAAAATAAGAAAGTAGTTAATCATCGAGGTGTTAGACAATGAAAAAATATATTTCAATTATTTTATTACTTTTAGTATTTGTTCTTAGCGGTTGTAGCAAGGCAAATGAGGATGGATTAGTTTTAAGAATATATAATTGGCAAGACTATATTGATGATGGTCGAGATGAAAGTGGAAATAAAATTCCTGATGTTAATTCAGTTATCGATGATTGGATAATTGATTACAAAGAAAGAACTGGAAAAGATGTTGAGGTTATTTATGATACTTTTGAAACTAATGAAGTAATGCTCAACACCTTGAAAACCGGAAAAACAAGTTATGATTTAGTATGTCCTAGTGAATACACAATTCAAAAGATGATAAGAGAAGATATGGTTGAAGAATATGATATTAGTAATGGTGAATTAACATATGTTCCTAATTTTAATCAATATGCTTCTCCATACTTGAAAAAAATATTTCAAGAAAACAATTTAACAAAATATGCTGTTCCATATATGTGGGGAACATTGGGATTGATTTACAATCCAGAATATG
>CANQJU010000070.1 GCA_947624315.1 uncultured Bacilli bacterium
TCCTATTTAATAGATGATTTCAATGGAGCAATTCTATTAAATACTAATTTATCATCTTGAGAATCTTTATCAACAGTATAATAGCCATCACGAATAAATTGGAATCTTTCTAATTCTTCAAAATGTGGTTTGTAGTTTTCCACAAATCCATTTCTAATAACCCAAGAATTAGGATTGATGCGATCAAGAAAACTTCTATCATCATCTTCAGATTCAATAATTAAAGGCTCAAACAAATTGAACTGAGCTTTTCTTGCTGTTGTAGCTTCTACAAATTGAATAGTACCATTAGGTTTTCTTTCATTAAAGCCAGTACCTGATTTAGTTTGTGGATCATATGTACAATGTACAGCAATAATATTTCCTTCACTATCAGTTTCAACAGAATTAGCTTTAATAAAATAAGCATGATATAAACGTACTTCTAATCCTAAAGCCAATCGCTTATAATGCTTGTTTGGCTTTTCCAAAATAAAATCTTCTTTTTCAATATATAAATATTTAGAAAAAGCAACCTTACGAGAACCAAGTTCTTCATTTTCCGCATTATTTAAGGCGTCAACATATTCTATTTTACCTTCTTCATAATTATCAATAATTATTTTTAAAGGATCTGTTACTGCCATCAAACGATTAGTTTTTAGCTTAAGATCTTCTCTTAAAAAATGTTCAAGCATTTCTCCTTCAATAGTAGAATTTACTCTAGATAAACCAGATGCTTTAACAAAGTTCTTAATTGCATCAGGTGTATATCCTCTTCTTTTTAAACCTACTAAAGTTGGCATACGAGGATCATCATATCCAATAACTTTACAACTTTGAACAAGTTCACGCAAATATCTCTTACTCATAATGGTATTAGTTATATTCAAACGTCCAAATTCAATTTGTTGAGGAACATTTGGCATTTCACATTTTTCAATTACCCAATCATATAAAACACGATGATTATCATATTCTAGGCTACATAGAGAATGTGTAATACCTTCAATAGCATCTTGAATAGGATGAGCAAAATCATACATCGGATAAATGCACCACTTATCTTGAGTACGATGATGTTTAATATATAAAATACGATATAAAACGGGATCACGCATATTAATATTAGGACTACTCATATCAATCTTCGCTCTTAATACTTTTTCACCTTCAGCGTATTTTCCGTTTTTCATATTTTCAAATAATTCTAAGTTTTCTTCAACGCTACGATTGCGATAAGGTGATTCAATACCAGGATTATGTAAATCACCACGATATTTGCTTATTTCTTCTTGTGACAAATCGCAAACATAAGCTAAACCCTTTTTAATAAGTTTAACTGCTAATTCATATGTTTGTTCAAAATAATCACTTCCATAAAAAACATTAGCAGGATGATATCCTAACCATTCAATGTCTTTCTTTATTGCTTCAACAAACTCAGTATCTTCCTTAGCTGGATTAGTATCATCAAAGCGAAGATTTGTTTTTCCTCCAAAGCTTTGAGCTAATTCAAAATTAGTAATCATTGCTCTAGCATGACCAATATGCAAATAGGCATTTGGTTCAGGAGGGAATCTTGTCATAATGCTTTTACATTTTCCAGATTCCAAATCATTTTTCATTATTGTTTTTATAAAATTAGAAATTTCTTCCATTTTTTTCACTTCCTAAGTACTTCGATTTTTTTTACATTGCTACTATTAGCATACTCTTTAAATAAATCAAGAGCTAAACTAACGTCTTCCTCTAAATTATTTTCACTAAAACAAATTATCATTAATAATATCCTTTTTGTATCTTCTGTTATCATAGTTCTAGGGGTATCGCTTGTTGGAGAACCAAAAGGACCAACCTCATCACAATATAAAGGAATATTACTAACATTGATAATTCCTCTACCTATTCCCTCATAAATATCATTTTCATTTCCTAAGCGAATTACAATATCACCTTTTATTTTATCTAAATCTAAAACTGCTATACTTCTTTTAGTTTCAATTGATAAAATATTCCCAGCATCAACTAAATTATTGATACGATATAATTCATTTCCTTTAACAATTCTTCTTAATAATGATTCGCAAGCCAAACGATATCTGCTAGGATCCTTTCCCAATTTTTTGTATGCATCTCTAGCTTCTTTAATAAGAGGAATACTCAGGATGTCTTCCAATGTGTATTCCTCATTTATTTGCTTTTCAATCATTTGAATTTTGTTATTTATTTTTTCGCTATTATCATATTTGACATCCATTGTCATGGCTAAGACATTAAACTTTGGAAGCAAATCAGCGATAACTTTATCAATATAAATAATCATTTTTACTCAAAATTCCTTATTTGTTCTTTAACACGAGAAAGTTCATCAAATTTGTCATTAATGTTACCTTCAATTTCAATCATTTTTTTATTGATATCATTGTATTTATCATTTAAAACTTTCATACTATCTAATAATTCAACATAGTATTGAACATGTTTATTCATAGTTAAATCTTCTAAATGATTAGCGTTAAATTCGATTTTTCCTTTAATTTCCTTTTGAGCAAAAGTTAATTCTTGCATCTTAACCTTTATCATTAAAAGATTAGATTGCTTATTAGCATCATCATTTAAATTATTGAATCTTTCAGTATATTTATTTAATTTAGCATCAAGATCATCATACTCTTTCTTTAAATCTTCTTGCTCAGCACTAATTTGTGCATATAAAGAAATGTATTCATCAACTGCTTCAACATTATGTTGTGATTGCAATCTTTCTTCTTGTTTTTCTTTAATCATAACAATCTTTGATGCCAATAAATTATAATCAGAATTCAAAACTTCAATTTCCTTTTCTAAAGCAAAACATTTATTTTCAAGTGCAACTTTATTACTAGGTTCTTTGATAATATAATATGGTTCTAATTGACTTAAATATAATTGTTTTAATTCTTCTAATTCTTTAACAACTTTTTCTAATTCCTTATTATCTTCTTCATAAATAACATTATACTTAGAAGTTAGTTCATTCTTTTCATCATTTAAAATATTAATGTTTGTTTTAATACTATCTAAAACAGCATATTCTCTTGATTTCTTACGGTCATGCTCTTCTTTTAGAGAAACTGTTTTAACTTCTAAAGCATCATATTCTTCATCCAAAGTTTTTAAGTTTTGCTCAGATGTAACTAAATCTTGATTCTTTGTTAGAATCTTATTATCAATTTCTTCAATCTTCTTGTCATAAACCTTTTTGTTAATATTAATCTTATTAACAATTTCACTCTTTCTTAAAGAAAGAACTTCTTTCTTTTCGAAATACAAACTATCAACAATATCATCTTCATTAGGTTCAACTTTAATACGAATTGGAAGTTCTTTATCCTCAACAGAATTAACATCAACTTTTTCAATTGCTTCTTCTTGGCGTTTTTCATTAATTAATTCGCATTGTTTTAATAACTCTTCTTCATTATTAATAGGTTGAATATTAATTTCGATATTATTAGCAACCAATAGTTCTTTCAAGGCTTTGATTTCTTGTTCTTTTTCTTTCAAAGCATTAGCTAATATTTCCTCATTTTGAAGACGTTCGTTAACAGAAACTGAATATCCTTCATTAGCAACTTCAAGTTTCTTGTTGCTACGTTTAGCAGCTTCTTCCATCTTTGAATTTAACTCATTAATCTTCTTATTCAATTGTTCATTTTCTTTAACAAGTTTCTTATTTACAGAACTTCCACCTTTTAAGGCACTAAGTTTTTCAATTTCTTTTTCTTTAGATGCTAATTGTCTATTTAAAGAAGCAACTTCTTTTTTAGTTTCTTTATTTTCTTCAATTGCTTTATCTTTTAAAGCATTAAGTTTTTCCACTTCTTTTTCTTTAGAAGTTAATTGCTTCTTTAATTCACTATTAGTCTTTTTAAGTTCATCAGATACAGTAGCTAAATCCTTCTTTTGCAATTGTGCTAAATCTTTCTTAACTTGCTTCAATTCTTCTTTAGATTGATCAACGCTAGCTTGTTGTTTTTCTGCAGCTTTGACTTTATTGTTCAAATCTTTAATTAAAGCTCCATTGCTTTCTAAAAGTGTATTTTTATTAGCTATATCTTTTTGCAACTTTTCAATTTCTTTATTTTTGCTACTTAATTCTTTTTTAAGATTGCTATCAGCATCATTAGATGCTTTTTCTTTTAATTGTTGTTGCAACTGATTAACTTTATTATTGCTCTCTTTGTTTTGTTGTTTTAAACTTTCATTTTCAGCATTCTTCTTTTGTAATTCTTCATCTAATGCTTTTATTTTATTTTGAGAGTCACTATTAGTCTTATTTAATGATTCATTTTTCTTATTAAGTTCAGCTATTTGCTTTTTAGCTTTTGATAAATCATCATTTACTTCTTTAAGTTTATTATTTTCATTCTTAAGTTCATCAACTTGAGTACGCAATTCACTAATTTCAGTATTTTTGTCATCCTCAACTGCTTCTTTTAAATCCCTGTTATATTTTGATAAATCACTATCAAAACTAGGATTTTGAGGAGTAAGTGGAGAATTCTTGGTCATCATACCCTTGTCAAGATTTTGTTGAGCTAATCTTTGACGTCGCATTCTTTCTAGATAATCATTAGAATCCGTAGATTGTTCTTGGACTTTGACTTCCTTTTCACCATTTGATGAGTTTTTAGCAATTAAATCATCCAATTTAGCTTTTGGAGCTTTTTCATCTTTTGCTGGTTGACTCTTAGCATTTTCATTAACCTTTTTGGGGGCTTTTTCTTTCTCATTTGAATTTGATTTTTGATTTTTTTCTTTCATAGTAGTCTTTTCTTTTTCCACTTAGATTTCCTCCAGTTCAACTGATGTTTGTTTACTAAATATAGTAAATTCTTTTTATGAATATCTTTTTGATAATTTTTTTCTTGATTAGACAAGTTTTCTTTCTAATTCAAGTTAAAATTTTATTAATTCATTATACCATATTTGACTTATTTTTACAATACTTTAAATAATTAAAATGGCCCATTTTTTCGGGCCATTTTTTATTACATTTCTTGAATTTGTTCTTTATATGCGCTCCAGTTAGCAGCACTTTGATACATTTCTAAGCTTCCTTTTGGAACATAAATTGTAACTTTGCTTGATAATTTTAAAGCAGATGTTAAATTGATTAAAAATGGATTACGAGCATTAATATATAATTCTTTTAATCCATCTAATCTATCAAATGCTGTGCTTTGAATTTTGATTTGTAATGATTCTGGGCAAGCAGAAACTGAAAGTGTAACAGTAGCTACAGCAGCAGGATTGCTCTTTAAAGTTGCTGTAATTGTTACATCTCCTGTACCAACTGCTGTTAAAATTCCTTTATCAGGGTCAATAGTTGCTACATTAGTTTTATCAACACTCCAAGTAACTAATTGGCTACTTGCTTCTTGTAAATTAATGATATCTCCAACATACATATTATGAGCGCCTTTAATAACGATACCATCTTTTGATTCACTAGCAACTTCAGCTAATAATTCATCATTATACATTTCTGAATCATCTATATTAAAGACTAATTTACCAATTTTTGTAGAACTAGCAAAAGCATATTCACCAATTGATTTCACACTTGCAGGGATATTTAATTCTCTTAAATTCTTGCATTGGAAAAAGGCATAATCACCAATTGTTGTAACAGTTTCAGGAATTACTAAACTGCGCATTTTGCTATTTGAATATGTTATTTGGAATATCTTACCTTGTTTCATGAATGCAAATTTTTGAATTGATGTAACAGGTAAACCTTCTATTTCTGAAGGAATAACAACATTTTTAGCATTTTTATCATAGCTTGATAAAGTTATTCCATTATAAACAATTTGACCATCTTGAGAAGTATATGTCTTTTTATATAAGAATCCATTTTCATTATATAAAGCACTTCTTAACCATTGATCATTAGGAGTATTTCCCAATTCACCTTCAAATGGATTAATATTTACAACATTAGAAAATTTCCAACCAGATCTTTTATTTCTGTTCATGTAAATATCAAATTCGTAATCGTTATCATCACCTAGGCAAATAATATTTGCTTTAACATGAACTGCATAATACATTTCTCCATTACCAGCTGATGTAAAATCTGTTGTACAGAAATAATCAAATGCTTGTGTCTTAATAGAATCTATTTCTGAAAATAAACGGAAATTTTCTTCGTTTTCTAAAAATGAATTATAATCATTGCTATCTTTTTCAAAAAATGTTAATGCAATTTTTTCATTATTCTTCTCATTAACTGCAGATGTAAAATCATTCCACAATTTTCTCCATTCCCACCATTTGCACCTTGTCCGACAGCATACCCAGCTCCAATCCCACCG
>CANQJU010000071.1 GCA_947624315.1 uncultured Bacilli bacterium
TCGTATTTCCCTTTTACTGAACCAAGTGTTGAAGTTGATGTTACTTGTTTTAAATGCGGTGGTAAAGGATGTGCTCTTTGCAAAGGCAGTGGTTGGATTGAAGTATTGGGAGCTGGTGTAGTTCATCCTAATGTTTTGAAGATGGCTGGATATGACCCTAATGTATACAAAGGATTTGCCTTTGGAATTGGATTAGAAAGAATAACAATGTTGAAACATGGTATCGATGATATAAGAAACTTCTATATCTCTGATCCACGTTTCTTGAAGCAATTTTAGGAGGCTTTTATGAACGTTAAGTTGAATTGGTTAAAAGAATTAGTTGATTTAGATAACTTATCTAAAGAAGAAATTATTAATAAATTAAGTCTATATTCAACAGAAGTTGAAGGTGTTAGCAAAGTTGTTAGCGGAACTAATTTAGTTGTTGGATATGTGGAAGAATGTGTGGACCATCCCGATTCTGATCACTTACATGTATGTAAGGTTAATGTTGGCGATGAAGTTTTACAAATCGTTTGTGGAGCACCTAATGTTAAAAAAGGTTTATATGTAATTGTTGCCAAAATTGATGCCGTATTGCCTGGAGACTTTAAAATTAAAAAATCAAAGATTCGTGGTGTTGAATCATTTGGTATGCTTTGCTCTTTAAAAGAAATTGGATTAGAAAATAAATATATTCCTGAAGAATATGCCAATGGTATATATTATTTTAAAGATGAAGTTAAAGTTGGCGATAGTGCCTTAAAATGCTTAGAATTAGATGATGAGGTTATTGAATTGGGTTTAACTCCTAATCGTGGTGATTTACTAAGTATGTTAGGAGTAGCATATGAAGTAAGTGCTGTATTTAATAGACCTTTAAAGCCTTTAGCTTATGAAATAGTTAAAGGAGAAATAGAAGATAAGGTTGATGTTAAAATAGAAAATGATGGATGTAAAGTATATTATGCAAGAGTATTTAAAGATTTGGTAATTAAAGAATCTCCTCGTTGGTTGCGCTCTCGCTTAATAAGCTTTGGTATTAGACCAATCAATAATGTTGTTGATATCACTAACTATATCTTAGCTTTATATGGACAACCTTTACATGCTTTTGATTACGATAAGTTGGGAAATAAGATTGTTGTAAGAAATGCTCATCGCAATGAAAAGATGAAAACTTTAGATGGTAATGATAGAGTTTTAGAAGAAAGTGATATTGTTATTACAGATGGTGCTAAACCTGTTGCTTTAGCTGGTGTTATGGGGGGACTTGATACAGAAATAACTGATGAAACAAAAAATATTGTTTTAGAGATTGCTGTTTTTGATCCTGTTTCTATTAGATTGACTTCTGCACGCCTTGGATTACGTAGTGAATCATCAAATAGATATGAAAAAGGTGTAGATACAAATCGCTCTAAATTAGCTATGGAATATGCAAGTTATTTATTGAAAGAATTAGCTTCGGCTAAAGTTAGTAAGAACTGGGCTTTTTCTGGTCAACTTGAAAAGGAAAATAAAGAAATTGAGATTACTAATGAATTTATCTCATCAGCTTTAGGTATTAAATTATCTGATGAAGAAATTATTGATATCTTTGATCGCTTAGGTTTTAAAACTGAAGTTGTTAAAGGCAAAATGCATGTATTAGTTCCAAGCAGAAGAATGGATATTACCATTCCTAATGACCTTGTTGAAGAGGTAGGACGCATCTATGGATATGAAAAGTTGCCTTTAACTTTACCAAACGATGGTAAAAGTGGTATTTTAACAAACTATCAAAAACGTCGTAAAGAATTGAAACATACATTAATTAATTTAGGATTAAATGAAATAATTACTTATTCTTTAGTTTCTCAAGAAGAAAATAAAGAATTCACTTTATTGCATGAAAATGAATCTTCTCCAATATTATTAATGCATCCAATTAGTGGTGATCATAGTGAACTAAGAAGAAGTCTAATGCCTAGCATGATTACTTATGTTGATTATTGTTTCAATCGCCGTATTAAAGATATAGCTAGTTTTGAAATTGGGAAAGTATATTATGAAAAAAACAATGAATTTAAAGAAGAAGAGGTTTTAACAATCTCTATGGCTAATAATTTTAGTTCATTGTTATGGCGTGGTAATGTTGAAAAATGCGACTTCTATTTATTAAAGGGATTAATTGATGCAGCTTTTAAAAATCTAAATATTGCTTTTGATTATCGACCTTTAGAAAAAGAAAGTAAAGAGATGCATCCATTAAGAACAGCTGAGATATATTATGAAGATAGATTGGTTGGTTATGTGGGAGCACTTCATCCAAAATTTGCGCAAACTCATGAGTTGAAGGAAGTATATGTAGCCGAAATTAAACTTGCTGAACTTTTAAATAAAGAAGTTTCTACAGTCATTTATAAACCAATTAGCAAAGTTCCTAGTGTTGAAAGAGATATTGCCTTAGTTATGAAAAAGGATATCAATGCTAGTGATATTGTTAAAACTATTCTAAGTGTTGATAGGAAAACTTTAAGCGATGTTAAAATTTTTGATTTATATGTTGGAGATAAAGTTAATGAAGATGAAAAATCATTAGCTATTAAATTGATCTTCACTTCCTATGAACCTTTAACAGATGAAGTTGTTAATAACAAAGTAAATAAAATATTAAAGGAACTTGAAAATAAATATCAAGCAACTTTAAGATCATAAGCTAGTAATTTGTCTATGAAAAAAATTTTTGTATTTAAGACAAAATATAAAAAATAAGGCGAGATTGTTATTAAATCTCGTCTTTTTTGTCCTTATAATTGATTAATTTGGTTCATAGATTAAAATAATCTATGAATTATTTCACTGATATTTTATCACTTTTTTTTAGAATTTGCAATATTTATATGGAAAAAATAGGAACTTTTCCTTTGGCTTTGTCTTTTTATTACATAGATTATTTTAATCTATGTAACTTTCAAGAAAGGATAGGACATTTATGAAAAAGTTAACGAAAATTTTATTTCATGTTTTTTTGTTGCTTTGCATAGTTGTATCAGAAGCCATGCTCACTGCTTGTCAGGGGGCTCCTGGTAAGGATGGTATCAATGGTGTTGATGGTCAAAATGGTGCAGACGGCAAAGATGGTGTAACTCCTCATATTGGGGATGATGGTTATTGGTATTTTGGTGACACTAAAACTGAGTTTAAAGCAGAAGGTTTAGATGGAACTGATGGAGTTGATGGTGTTGATGGTAAATCAGCTTATGATCTTTATAAGGAGAAATATCCTGATTATGAAGGTAGTCTTGATGAATGGCTAGCTTCTTTAAAAGGAGAAGATGGTGTAGATGGCACTGATGGAGTTGATGGCACCGATGGTAAATCAGCTTATGATCTTTATAAGGAGCAACATCCTGATTATGAAGGTAGTCTTGATGAATGGTTAGCTTCTTTAAAAGGAGCAGCTGGTAAGAATGGTTCATCTGGTAAAAATGGCAAAGATGGTGTTGATGGTAAATCAGCTTATGATCTTTATAAAGAACAATATCCTGACTATGAAGGTAGTCTTGATGATTGGTTAGCTTCTCTAAAAGGAGAGGATGGAACTAATGGCACTAATGGTAAAGATGGTGTAACTCCTCATATTGGTGATGATGGTTATTGGTATTTTGGGGAAACTAAAACTGACTTTAAAGCAACGGGTTCTAATGGTAAGTCAGCATATGATTTATATGTTGAAGAATTTAAATCTCAAGGAGAAAATGCTGGTAAAGAACCTCTTAGTTTAGAAGCATGGCTTAAATCTCTTCAAAAAGGTACTGTTTGGCAAGTGGGTGAAGGTGCTCCTTTATCACTTGATTTGACTGTTGATGATGGTACTTTTTATTTAGATACTAAATCAGGTCAAATTTGGAGAGCAAGCGTTACTGATGATGAAGTTACATGGGAGCCTATATATAATACTTCAGGTAAAGAGATAGAAGAAATAAAAGAAGATAGACATAGTCATTTTATGGATGAAGGCGCAACTGATGAAAATGTACATAGATTGGGTGTTTGGATTAAATTTAAAGATGGTACTTCTAAATTTATTCAACTAAGTTGTGAGCATGAACTTGACCCATTAACATCTATTTATATTATTCAAGGTGATTGTGAGAAAGGTGAAGTTAAATTTACTCGTTGTAAATGGTGTAAACAATGGCTTGTACAAATTGATGCCCAAATTTATGCTTCTATTCCTCATAAATATGATACCAATTGGTCATTTGATGAAAATCAACATTGGCATGCTCCTATATGCGCTCACAAAAATGATCTTGAAAATAAGGATGTAAATAATCACAATTGGCGTACTTATTACACAGTAGATTATGATGAAGAAAAAGATTCTTCTAAGGGATATATCAAGTGGCAACAATGTAGTGTTTGTGGGTACATAACTAATAGTAAATTTAGTGATCCAAGCTCTTTAGTACAAGAAGATGGAAAAGTTCATATTTCTGACGCAGAAGAATGGAATATGTTTGCTCGTGCAGTTAACAGTGGAGCAACTTATGATGAAGGTAAAAAGTTTAGTGAAGCTGAAGTTGTTTTAGATAAAGATATCGATTTTGGTGGTTCAACTATTATTCCTGTTGGTATTCCAACTAATGTTGATGCACTTGTAGATCGTAGCAATGGTAGTTATCTTGACCTTGTTTCTGAAGCATCTATTGAGGGTGGTTTTAGGGGTAAGTTTGATGGACAAGGAAAGAGTTTATCAGGATTTGTTATCGATAGTGGTCATTTTACAGGTGTATTTGGTTATATAAACAATGCAACTATTACTAATCTTATCATTAAAAATGCATCTATTTATGGTGAAGCTTTTGTTGGGGGAGCTGTTGGCTTTATTGAAGGTGTTGATGTACGTATATCTAAAGTCAGTGTTATAGATTGTACTGTATATGGACTTGCACATGTTGGGGGAATTGCAGGTTATGCTCTTAATGCTGGTCCACAGTTGAAACGAGCAAATACAGCAGATGAAGCTGCTATTAAAAACTGTACAGTTATGGGTACGGGATTTAGTGATGAGGATGAGACATATCCTAAAATGAAAATAATTGCTAGCCTAGGCCCTAAAGATACTGTAGATGGTAAGTTTTATGATAGTGTAAATGCTGGTGGAATACTTGGTACTTCTCATAGTAGTTCTGTTAATAGCTGCTACTTGCATATTGCTAATGTATATGCTAGAGGAACAAGAGCATTTATTGTTGGTTTGGCAGATGGTACAGAAGAAGCTCATAGTGTAGTTGTTGGTAATATCACTGGTAAATATAAATTTACTTTTGATCCTAGTTGTGAATATGTTTCATGTACTTGCTATAGTGCACCATTTGATAAAGAGGGAGTTGAAGTCATAGATACAATTAAGGATAGTGATGTAGCAATGACAGATGAACATGGAGATGACTATGTAAGATTCCTTGAAAATAAATATATAAGTAAAGATAATAGTAATACTTCAGGAGAAAAACCATATAGTGATTAAAACCAAAAAAATTCAAGGATATAATTTTTAAAAACGATTTGTATGAAGATTAATATTACATACAAAATTTAAAGGACTAATCATATTATAATGTAATATGAAATAGTCCTTTTTTATATTCTCATATGATTTTTGATTAGTAAGAAATATTATATTTTTATTATTAGTTATCAAATACATTTTTTTTACTATATATGGTTAAAGTGCTTTTAATTTTTCTCATAAAAATAAAAAACTAACAAATAATAAAAATGGTGATTTATTTGTGGTTTTTATATGCAGCCTTATCAAGCATATTTGCTAGCTTAATGACTATTTTTATGAAAATAGGTTTGAAAAATTTAGATTCACTTTTAGTAACAGCTTTAAGAACAACTATTGTTTTTGGCCTTTTGTGGATAATAGTTATAGTAATGCATAAAAATAAAGGAATTATGACAATTACTAATAGAGAATGGATTTATATTTTTCTATCAGCTTTATTTACTTGTGGGACATGGGTGTTTTATTTTTTAGCTTTAAAGGAAACTGATGTTTCTAAGGTTTTGGCAATCGATAGATTAAGTATAGTTTTAACTGTTTTTCTTTCAGTAGTAATTTTAAAAGAAAAAATAAACTTAATGACAATAGCAGGAATTATTGTCTTAATTGGAGGAACTCTTTTAATAGTTTTTAATTAAAATATTTGCTAATTAATTTCTTTGTGATAAAATTATTATGGTGATATTATGCAAATCAAAAATAATCAAAAATATAAAGAACAAACAATTGAATTAAGAAACCTTCAAGAAGAATATTCTC
>CANQJU010000072.1 GCA_947624315.1 uncultured Bacilli bacterium
AAATATCCACAATTTTCTTTTTTTGCATTTAACAAAAATATAATTTGTCAACGTTCTGGAGCATGAAAAGTGCTTTTTTTTTATTAAAAAACATATAAAAAGTATGTCTAAAAACTTTATTGTATGTCTCGCTTTTTCGTATTGATATTTACTAAAAAAATGATATAACATATATAGTTGCGGAATTTTTCGTCAGATTTTGTAACTTTTTGTTGAAAGGAGTTATATCTATATGGAAACGGAAAAGATAACGAGCGATGGCGGCGCTAATCTACCGGATAATGATTCTAAGGGTGGTTCTAAGCGACGCTTTTTTAACCCTTCTAATATTATAGGGATTATTCTTTGTGTATTACTATTACCAGGTTTCTTTCTTTCAATTGTTCTTTTAATTAGTTCTTTAGGTAATAAAGATTTACCACCTAATTGCTTTGGTTATACACCAATGCTTGTTGAAAGTGATAGTATGTCTCCTGTATTTAGTGAAGATGATCTTGTATTAATTAGAAATAAAAAGAATGCTTCATATAGTGTTGGTGACATTATATGTTACCAAAGTAATAGTATATATGTAACACATAGAATAGTAGAAATAACAGTAGATGATAATGGAAATACTGTTTATATTACCAAAGGAGATGCTAATAATTCACCAGATAAAGATCCAGTACAAATAGATCAAATATTAGGTGTTTATAAAATGAGAATAAAAAACATGGGGAAAACACTTTTGTTTGTACAAACACCAATAGGAATGATTGTTTGTGTTATGTTACCATTCTTTGTTGTGTTAATGCTATTTATAGCACCATATTTAATTACAAATCAAAAAAAGAATGAAGAAAACAAACAAAATTAAATTAGGTTATAACCAAATCGGCCACACGACTTGGGAATGACATATATAATAATATTAATAAATAAGGAGGTTTTGATATATGAATAATATAAAGAAAAACAGCTTTATAAAAGTTGCATGTTTAATGTTGTTAGTTATGATGATGATTACTTGTGTTCTTTCTGGAACAATGGCTAAGTATGTTAGTAAAGGAACAGGTACTGTTACAGCTCCTGTTGCCAAGTGGGAAATAAAGGTTAACGAGGAGGATGCCACTAAGACATTTACATTAGCAGATCTTGAATGGACAATCTATGTGGAAGGTACAGAGAATCCAGTAGATGGTTTAAGTGGTAAAATTGCTCCCGGTACATGGGGCTATGCAGAAATCGTTATTGAAAATGCTGGTGATGTTGATGCAAATATAACAGTAAGTGGATTGGATGGAGCATCAAATATAGAAAGTAGTGGTTTATCTGTTAAAGCCGTAAAAATGAATTCTGCACCTACTTCTTACACTGGTGCAACAGGTGATTTACCAAGTGGTGTTAAACTTGCTAAAAGCGATACTATGAAACTTTATATTTGTTTTGAGTGGAAATTTAATGATAGTAAAGATGATGCTGACACAACAATAGGAACTACAAAAACTGAAATTACTTTTGCTGATTCATTTACTATTAAGGCAGAACAAGTTCAACCAGAATAATTATTAAAACCGTAAGTAGACGGCTTCAGACTTGCCGCCTGTGGTTGATCCAACTATAGAAGAATAGTCTCAGATGTGGCGCTGAGGCTGTCTGCTATGGATTAAACAAATATTTAAACCTTTAATGATATGACTTGCTTTATTAATAGCAAGACATACCCTTAAGGGCTTAAAATTAAAAGAATACAATATAAATATGGGGAAAGTATTTTTACTCTTTTATATCTTTATATAAAGATATATAGTTTAGGAAACTAGGAGGTTATGACCAATGAATGAGATCAATAAAAACAATTTCATAAAAGTTGCATGTCTTATGTTATTAGTTATAATGATGACTACTTGTGTTCTTTCTGTAACAATGGCAAAGTATGCAAGTAATGGTAGTGCAAGCATTAAGTCACCAAATATTGCTAAATGGAGTATCACAGTTTGTGATGAAGAACTTGAAGCAGATATGACTTTGTCGAAGCTTTCCTGGGAAGTATTTGATGAAGAAGGTATAACGACAGGGTTGGAACAAGGAGATAATATGATTGCTCCTGGTACTTGGGGATATGCAGCAATAGAGATTATAAACGAAAGTGATGTTAGTGCTATAATAACAATAACTGATCTTAATACTTTTGGTGTAGAATCTTATAACCTTGAATTCAAGTGTGTTATTATGGAAGGTCCTCCTGAAAAATACGATAATGAAGGAGATGAAGAAAGGGCGCCAATTACAAAAACACTTGGCCCTGGAGATTCAATAACAATTTATATTTGTTTTGAGTGGAAGTATGAAGCTGATGGCGATGACAAAACCGCAAATGATAAAGCTGATACAGATCTAGGAAAGAAAGCTGCAACGAATGATAGTGTTGAATACTACCTAGAGTGTACTTTTACTATCACCGCAACACAGGCTATAGAATAATATCTAGTATGAATTAAATAAAAGCGAGGTGTTAAATAATGTTTTTTAACCATGCTTTTTTTAGGAAAGATAATATGATAAAAACAAATAACTTGTTTCAAATAATATGTCGTATTATAACAGGATTATTAGAAACACTATTTATATTAATTGTATGTTTATTTGGATATATAATGATTGCAAGGGCATTAGGTAAAAAATTACCTACTATCTTTGGTTGGAGTAGTGCTGTAGTACTTTCTGGTAGTATGGAACCAGAATTACCAGTAGGATCACTTCTATTAATTCATAATGAAGATAATTATAAAATAGGTGATATTGTTACATATGAAGATGAATATGGTAATCTTGTAACACATAGATTAGTATCTATAGAGAATGGAGAAGTAATAACAAAAGGTGATGCAAATAATACTAATGATAAACCATTTCCTGAAACAAAGATTTATGGGAAAGTAAAAGCTGTAATGCCTAGAGTTGGTAGTATGATACTATGGTTAAAAACACCAGTAGGAATATGTACGATTTTATTAATAGGAGGAATATTGATATTTACTCAAGTCATTATAATTAGAAAGGTTGGTGATATACATGGAAGAAAAAAAGAATAAAAGAATGATGTTATTTTGTTTAGGTGTATATTGTCTATTCCTTTTAATGCTTTCAACAATACTCTTTATAGGTGGATCACTATCAATATATACTTCTGAGGCTTCAGGGGTAGAAGTTCCGTTTGTTTCATTGAGGGTTGCAGGATTTAATGTTACAGTGCATGACGGACCCTATGACCCAGGATCAGAATATGGTGAAAGTGACAGTGAAATGCTTGTAATTTATGCTTTTGCAATAAACAATGAAAGTGAAGTAGATATAACTTTAGATATGGTATTCGACATAACTATTTCATATGAAGAAGGATATGATGAAACATTTGCTTTATTTAAATTTATTTTTATCGATGAAACTGATGTAAGCGGTGAATTTAGTAATAAAGAATTTGTTAATAGTAGTGGAAAGTTGATTGATAGCATCAAAGTATCCACTAATGATGAAAATGATGAGAATAGTTGGGGCACAATTTTCATGGAAAAAGGTGCTGAAAGAACGTATGTACTGGTTTTGGATTATAGTAAAATAGATAGAAGACCAAACAAGAACCCGAATATTTCTATTTCTGGCAATATCACCATTACTGCAAGTCAAGTAAATGGAGAGGAGGCATAAAAAATGAAGACTAATTGTAAAACGATAAATAAAAAGATTTTCTTTATAGTTCCAATATCATTTATACTTTTTATTTTTATGATTGTTTCTATTGGTACAACCTTAGGGAAATATAGTGAAACGATAGACTACGATGTTAATGCAGATGTTGAAATACCAATTGGTGAAAGTGATTCTTAATGCAAGATACTAGTACAACCAGGAGAAACACTTAATTATATTGTTGAAAAGTTTAATATAATTATAGAAGCATTAATTGCTTATAATGAAATAGAAGATCTTGATAAAATAGAAAGTGGTATGATACTACATATTCCACCAAGTGATTATTTTGATAATTCTAAATAGAATAAAATGTTTAATATATAATAAATAAAAAGGAGAAAGAAATACTTTTGTGGCATCATCTTTCTCTTTTTTTAAGATTATAAAAAACATAATAAAAAGAAATTAGATGGTAGATTAGTTTGTCTACTATTTTAATTTCACGTGCGTTAGAAAGAACAATACTTTGGACAATATTTTTCGGAACACTTGCAATATACATACATTAGGCGTATAGCAAACTGATTTTTAAAAAGTTATAAATTTTTGAAAAGTGTAAAAATTGTTGTTAAAAAAATGTTGAAAAGTGTAAAAAATAAAGCTAAAAAATTATTGAAAAGTGTAATTACGTATGATATAATAAATGTAATAATATATTATATTAATAAACAAAGGAGAGATTTAAATGTTATATCGTAAGATTGAATCATTTATTCGAAATCATTTAGAGACTAAAAATAACAAAGTGCTATTAATCGAAGGAGCTCGCCAAATTGGGAAAACATATATAATTCGCAAAGTTGCAAAAGAACTATTTGAGAACTATATTGAAGTAAACTTTGTGACTGATTCAGTGGGAACAAAACTATTTGAGAAAGTTAATTCTATTGAAGATTTTTATTTTGCACTTAGCACTATCGCTGGTGACAAAATGAAAGAGCGTGAAAATACAATTGTTTTTATTGATGAAATTCAAGAGTACCCACAGTTTATAACTTTGTTAAAATTTTTGAAAGAGGATAATCGCTTTGAATATGTGGCAAGTGGATATTTGCTTGGAGTAACATTAGCTGAAACTACATCTATTCCGATTGGTTATATTCTTCGCAAAAGAATGTATCAACTTGACTTTGAAGAATTTTTAATAGCTAATGGTTTCTCACAATCTGCAATATTATCTTTAGAAGAAAAATTCAAAGCTAAAGAATCACTTGAACCTGCGATGCATGAAAAGCTACTAGATTTATTTAAAAAGTATCTAATTGTGGGCGGTATGCCTGATTGTGTAAATACTTTTTTGTCTACTAGAAATGTTATGAGTATCAGACAAATTCAAACTGATATTATAGAGTTTTATAAGGCAGATGCATCTAAAAGAGATGAAAATCGTAGATTGAAAATTCGTAGAATTTATGAAATGTTGCCTTCAGTTATGCAAAATGTTAAGAAACGCATTGTTGTGAAAGACATTGAAGGAATAAAAGGAAAGAGATATTCCAACTATGTTGATGAGCTTGATTATCTAATTAACAGTGGAATATCCAATGAAGCCAAATCTGTATCTACACCAGTATATCCATTATGCCATTCTCAAAACAAAAACCTTTTGAAGCTTTATATGAATGATGTAGGATTACTTTCTAACCTATTATTCAAATATAATACAAAGCCAATCATGGAAAATGTTCGCTCTGTTAATCTTGGTGCTTTGTATGAAACAGTAGTAGCTAGTCAACTCAAATCCCTTGGACACGATCTTTACTATTATGATAATCGAAATAATGGTGAAGTTGATTTTTTGATTGATGACTATGAAAATTTAAAAGTTCTTCCAATTGAGGTAAAAAGTGGACGCGATTATAAAATATATAATGCCACCAATCATTTATTGAAAAATTCTGATTGTCTTATATCTCAAAGTATTGTTTTTTATAATGAGCGTGAAATTAAAATAGTAGACAAACTAATCTACTATCCAATTTATTTTGTTATGTTTTTCAAAACAAATACCGATTATGGGAAAGATACAATATTACTTTAATTAAATTAAACATTATATTAAAAAAGAGGTTTCCCTCTTTTTTGTTTTAATTCTGTAATGTTATATGCTGTGATAATAAATATTAATAACAAACTGATAATTCTCTTTCAAATTTAAAGATAATGTTGTATAATAAAAGGCGAAAGGATATGGGCCATATGGATTTACAAATTAAAGACGGTTGGATTGAAGTGATTGCTGGAAGTATGTATGCGGGTAAAACAGAAGAACTTTTGCGTAGGATCAAAAGAATTGAGTATGCTAAAAAAGATGTTGTAGTTTTTAAACCTATTATTGATGATCGTTATAGTAAAGATGAAGTTGTTTCTCATAATAATCGTCGTGTTAAATCAGTTAATATTAATGAAGCTAAAGAGATATATCAATATTTTGAAAATCATCCTCTTCCATATGCAATTG
>CANQJU010000073.1 GCA_947624315.1 uncultured Bacilli bacterium
ATAAAATTATATAGGAGAAGAAAATGGCTAAAAAAAGAAAAAAAGGGAACAAGGTTATAATTGTTCTCATTCTAGTTGTTTTATTAGTGATTGTTGGAGTGGGTGGTTATGGTTATATTAAATATAATCCCTTAGTCCAAGAAAAGAAAGATGAAATTTATTCAATCGAAAATTATTTATTAAATAGTGAGGATTTTCCTAAAACAGTTACTAAGGATATGAGTTTTCCAACTGCTTTAGATGATTTTGAAGGAATTACTTTAATATGGGAAAGCAGTGATGAAGATACTATATCTAATTTAGGCCATGTTAGTTTTCCTAACTATTTAGATGGAGATAAAAGAGTAAAAGTAACTGTTAGTTATGTCGTTAATAGCCAAGATAGTTTATTTAATATTTTTTGGAATTTCTTGGGGATTAACCATCAAACAGTTTTAGAATTTGTGATTGAAGCAAAAGATGCTAGTCCATTAGAAAAGATAGAGATTGTTGAAGCTGGATTAGTTGTTCCTAGTTATACTAATTGTAATATTGGTTTACTTCAAAAAGATGAAATATTTTCTAGTGTTGATATTGTTTGGGAAAGTAGTAATTTAGATATAATGACAAATAATGGTGAGAAAAAAGGAACTGGAGAAGTTAGATTAAAAGCAACTTTAACTTGCGAAAGTGAAACAAAAGTTATTGAGTATACTGTTATAGTCGGTGATGATCTTCCATCTTTAACTGATACAAACGTATCATTTGATAATCATAGTAAATCATCTTATAATGGTGAATATGAAAAAGATGGATTTGTCTTTGTCAATACTATTTTTTCTCAAGATGAAGAACAAGAAGATTTACCAGGAGATTCTTTATTAGAAAATTTTGACAAAGTTGTTCGCTTTAAAGCTAGCAGTAGTGCTAGTGCCTACTTTTATTCTACTTATGGAGTTATTAATCCTCAAAGTTTATCATTTAGATATGGATTAGTTAATAGTGATAAAGGCAAAATAAATAAAGCTAGTCATTTAATTGTATATTATTCTAATGATAATGGTAAAAATTGGATTGAACTTAGCAATGATTTACTTGTTTCTGATAAAGTTGATTATAACAAAACATTAGATTTACAAGGAGAAATATATTTTAAAGTTGAGCTAACAACAGAATATGCGGAAATAAGAATGGACCTAGATGATTTTTTGGTTACACGTAGTATTAATAGTAAAGATATCGAAGAATCATTAACTAAAAACTTTTCAACAAAGTTTTCTAATTCTCGCCTTTTACCATTAACTACTATTTATGGTGGAGTTATTACTTGGACATCAAACAACAACGATGTTTTAAGCAGTAGTGGTAAAGTGGTAAGAGCTAATGAAACTAAAAAAGTTATTTTACAAGCCACAATAACAGGTTTTAATGAAGAAATAAAAGTAACCTTTGAAATTACTATTCCTGGTAAAGGAGCAACTTTACCTGTAGAAATATTTTTCATTGATTTAGGAAAATATGGATTAAGTGATTGTGGGGAATCAACATATATTAAATATGGAAATATTGATATTTTAGTTGATGCTGGTGATGAAATAAAAACTTCCTTTAGAGCAGTTCAAGAAGTAATTGATGCTAATAGTGAAGACAAAGTGTTGGATTATGTTGTGGCAACACATCCCGACAGTGACCATATCGGTGGTATGCCTTTTATCTTTTCAACATACGAAATTAAATATTTGATTCAATTTGAAGGAAGTCATACAAGTAATTTATATCAAAAATATGTTGATGCATATAAGAATGAAGATTGCACGGTATGTGGAGCTTTAGATTCTTATAATAATACTAATAACTGTCAAAGAATTATTGAATTAGGAAATGAAGTATACTTAGAAATTATTAACACTCAAAACTATGATGGTAAGGAAACTAATACTCGTAGTGTTGTTAGTGTATTAAATGCCTATGGTGTTAGAGTGCTTTTAACAGGAGATGCTGATAATGGAAGCAATAGCCATCTAGAAAGCGACTATATGAATAGTGTTGGTAATATTGATATTTTGAAAATAGTTCATCACGGAACTAAAGAGGGAACAACGATACCTTTCTTAGAAGCCGTTGATCCTGAAGTTGTTGTTGTCTGCAATGGAAACTACTTGGGCAATAAACATGGTCATCCATCTCCTAATGCGGTGAATAGAATATATCAATACGATAATAATATTGATATATATGCTATTGTTGGTGGAGATAGTCAAGAATGCGAGGCGACATCATCTGGTTCATATAAATGTGAAGTCGAAGATGCTACAGTAGATCGCAATGGCACTATTAAGATTGTTATTGATGGTAATGGTTATGATATCAGTAGTGAATATTATCAAGATAATCCATTAGAATTTTCTAATACTTATTATTGGAAGAATAATTCCATGAGAGAATATAGTCATAAGTAATTATATTATTACATATCAATTGACAAAAATAAATAAAGGATATAAAATAAAAATATAAATGGAAACTTATTAATATTTTGGAGGGTTAATATGGTTGATTTTTTGAAAAACAATTGGATATGGATTGTTATTGCTATTTTGTTTGTTATTTTAGTTGCAGTTATTTGTTGGCGCATTATTAAAAAGAAAAAAGTCAAAAATAATAAAAAAAATCCTAAACTTGTAAGGTCAAATACTGCTCCAGTAAAAACCAATAATGAACCAATAAGAACAAATGAGGAAATAGATCAATCTCTTCAAGAGGATGATTATGAGGAATTGACTTTTGAAAGCGAAGAAGAACTTGATGAGGAAGAAACTGAAGAAGTTAAAAAAGCCGAATCATCACGCCCTAAACAATATCGTATTAGTTATGATAAGGAACAAAGAATGTGGTTGATTAAAAAAGATGGTGCTAAAAGAGTAATCCGTAAAACAGCTACTAAAACTGAAGCTGTTGAGATTGCTAAAAGAATGTGCAACAACCAAGATTTAAATTTAGTTGTTCATAAAAAAGATGGAAAGTTCCAAAAAAAGAAAAATGTAAGATAAGTTTTATAAAAAGTTTCGATTGTCTAATCGGAGCTTTTTTATGCAAAATTTTACGAAAAAACTTAAATAAATACCTTTTCATTGAAAATGTTGTTGTTAAAAAGGGAAGAATTTGTTATAATATATAGTATTCTAAAATAGATAGGGTGACATTATTGTGAAAGAATTTATGCCGAAGAAAAATCAAAATAAAAAGAGTGTTGAAAATATTTTAGTTATTTCATCACTTGCTAAAAAGGCAAAGGAGAAAGATGCCTCTGTAATTAATGCAACAGCTGGTTCATATTATGATGAAAGTGGCAATTTAAAAGTATTTGATTGCGTTAAAAGAGTCTTCGATAATCCTAATTACAATACTATATTATCATATAGCAATAGTAAAGGCACTTTAGGCTTTATGAATGGTGTGGAAAAGTGGATATTGGGAGAAGATTATAAAGAGGAATATTCGAATTATTATTTTAAAACTATTGCTACTCCTGGTGGAACTGGAGCTTTATCACTATCTTTAGGAACTTATCTAGAGAGTGGTGAAGGGGTAATGTTACCTGATATCATGTGGTTAACATATTTACAAATTGCCAATAATTTAGGAATTAATGCGCATACATATAAATTATTTGATGAAAATAATCATTTGAATTTAGAATCTATCTATAGCGAAGGCTTAAATTTACAAGAAAAATATGGTAAAGTATGCCTTTTAATAAATGATCCATGTCATAATCCTACGGGATACTCAATGAGTGAAAATGATTATTTAGGATTAATTGAAGTTTTAAATAAATTATCATTAAATAGTAAGGTTATATTGATACTAGATATTGCTTATTTAGATTATAGCAATAATCAAGGAAAGAAAACAAGAGAACATTTTCGCTTATTGAAAAAACTGTCTAGTAACGTTATGGTTTTGTTTGCTTTTAGTGCTAGTAAAACATTTGGAATATATGGCTTGCGATTAGGAGCTTTAATGCAAATGACTAAAGATGAAAAAGAAAGTCAATTGTTCGAAAATGCTAGTGCTTATTTTGCTCGTTCAACTTGGTCTAATACTAGTCACTTGGGAATGGAAATTGTTGAAAGCACATTAAATAATGCTTCTCTTAAGGAAAAATTTGTTGTAGAACTTAAAAAAACTTGCGAAGACTTAGAGAAAAGAGCTTATTTATTAATTGATGAATTAAAAAAATATAATGTTCCTTTTGCACCTTATCACAATGGTTTTTTTGTTTTGCTATTAGTAAATAATCCTGCTTTTGAAAAAGAACTTGAAGAAGCTGGTGTTTATGGATGTCATTTTGGCAATGGTTATCGCATAGCAGTAGCAAGTATTAGCCAAGAAGAAGCTGTAAGATTAGGAGAAATTGTAGGAAAAATTTATCAAAATTATTAATAAAAATATATATGTCAGTGTTATGCATTGACATTTTATTTTCTTAATGTGATAACTTAATTAAAAATTGTTACATTTAATTTTAAAAAATAATGAAAAAAAATAATATTTATGATAAAATATGTAGATATATTTATAAAGGAGACTATTATGAGGCGCTTAAAATATGTTAATTGGTATCTCAAAAAGTATTGGTGGAAGTACCTTTTAGGAATTGTGCTATCAATAGCAATAATTTATTGCAATATTAAACAACCAGAAATAATAGGTGAGGCTGTTGACTTGGTTGGTTTAGGACAAATCACTAACCCAGTACTTATTTCTTTACTATTGACATTGGTTATTTTGATTATTGCTAAATTTATCATAAGCGTTATGAAAAGTATTTGTTTAGGAAATTTGTTTCATCGCTTATTCTATGAGATAAAAATACGTTTTATGAAAAACATATTAATACAGGATGCTGATTATTTTACAATATATCATCCTGGTGATTTGATGAATAGAGCTACATCTGATACATTTGCCATGGCCAATGTTTCAACACATTTGATATTTAGTGTTATTACTTTGATGCTAACTTTGGTAATGTCAGCTGTATCTATGGTTACTTTAAATCCTATGTTGACATTATATTCTATTATTCCTTTACCATTTATCTTTGTTATTGTTGTGATTATGCGACCTAAAATTGCGCGCAACTGGAAATTGGTTAGAGAAAAGAACTCAACAATGGGTAATTTAGCTATGGAAAGTGTTCAACATGTTAAATTGATTAGAGCCTTTGTTAATGAAGAATCTGATTGTGCTAAATTGAATAATTCAGCTCAAGATTGTTATGATACAGAAAGAAAATCAGTTTTAATGCAATCTGTATTTGATCCAACATTTAGATTCTTTACTGGAATTAGTCAATTTGTTGCTTATGGTTATGGAGCTTTTTTGATTATCAATCAAAAAATGACAGTTGGTGAGTTAATTACTTTCAGTTTATTGCTTGCTCAATTTGCTTCTCCAATGTTACAATTAGGAAATCAAATTTCTCGTTTTGCTCAAAGTGCTATTTCCTTTGATCGTATTATTGAAGTGTTGCAAGCTAAACCATCTATTAATGATCCAATTAATCCATTACCACTTAATGATTTTGAAAGTTTCAAATTTAATGATTTCCATTTTACGTATCCTGATACTAATTTAGAGATTATTAAAGGTGTTAATTTGGAGATTAAAAATGGTAAATCATTAGGAATAGTTGGTAGAACTGGTAGTGGTAAATCGACTTTAGCAAGGCAATTGCTTCGTCGTTATGATTTAGTACATAATGATGAATTACTAATTAATGATGAACCAATCAATATGTATAATAAAGTTGACATTCGTAAATTAGTTGCTTATGTTCCTCAAGAACATTTACTATTTGCTAGAAGTGTTCAAGATAATATTCTTATGGGAACAAGTGAAACATCTGATATTGATTTAGATTATGCTATTAAAATGGCTGATTTTGAAAAGGATTTGGCTTTTCTTGAAGATGGTTTAGAAACGATTGTTGGAGAATATGGAGTAACCTTAAGTGGTGGTCAAAAACAAAGACTATCAATTGCTCGAGCTTTAATTAAAGATGCTCCAATTTTGATTTTAGATGATTCTTTAAGTGCTGTTGATGGTAGAACAGAAGCCAACATTATTCGTAACTTAAAAGAAATCCGCAATAATAAAACTAATATTATTATT
>CANQJU010000074.1 GCA_947624315.1 uncultured Bacilli bacterium
CCAGAATTTTTAAACCGAATGGATGAAATAATTACTTTCAAACCTTTAACTAAAGATGTTCAATTTAAGATTGTTGAAAAGATGCTTAAACTTCTTCAAAATCGTTTGCGTGAGGAGCATATTAATGTTGAATTCTCTAAAGAATGTAAAGAATATATTATTGATAAGAGCTATTCATTTGAATATGGAGCTCGACCAATAAAGAGATTTATTCAAAGAGAAATCGAAACTATTTTAGCTAAAGCTATTGTTAATGAAACAATTTTGCCAAATCACAAATATTTAGTAGATATGCGCGATGAATCATTTGTTATTACAGAAGAATAAGGTATAGACAACTATACCTTATTTATTTTAAATAATTAAATAAATATATGGAAAAAAAATAATAAATGGTGTATAATAAAATTAGAAGAATTAATGAGGTGCAAAAAATGATATTAGACGGTAAAAAAACAGCGGAGTTTATACGCAAGAATTTAGCCAAGGAAGTTGCAGCACTAGAGGATACTATTACTCTTGCTTTAATCTTAGTAGGACACAATCCCGCAAGCGAAGTTTATGTTAACAACAAAATGAAAGCATGTGCGGAAGTAGGAATTAATGTAAAAGACTATTTTCTTGAAGAAACAGCTACTCAAAAAGATGTATTAAATATTATCAAAGAATCAAATGAAGACCCCAATGTTCATGGCATTTTAGTTCAATTGCCTTTACCATCTCATATTGATGAAAATATTGTTATCAATAGCATTTCTCCTGAAAAGGATGTTGATGGTTTAACAATAATTAATCAAGGTAAATTATTTGCTGGACTAGAAGCTATTGCTCCAGCAACCCCAAAAGGAGTAATATCATTATTGAAAAAGAATTATATTGATATTGCTGGAAAGAATGTTGTTGTTGTGGGAAGAAGTAATTTAGTTGGTAAACCTCTTGCTTTACTCTTTTTACAAAATAATGCTACAGTTACTCTTGCTCATTCAAAAACAAATAATTTAAAAGAAATAACTAAAAGAGCAGATATTTTAGCAGTTGCTGTTGGTAAACCTCATTTAATTACAGCCGATATGGTTAAAAAGGATGCTGTTGTTATCGATATTGGAACAACAAAGGTTGAAGGTAAATTAACTGGAGATGTAAAGTTTAGTGAAGTTTTGGAAGTAGCTTCTTATATAACTCCTGTTCCCAAAGGAGTTGGACCAATGACAATTGCTTCCCTATTGGAAAATATTTTGATTTGTTATCATAATCAAAAGCGATTAGCTGAATAAATAAAAATACAAAGGATCCATAAAGATTGTTTAGTTTTTATGGACTTTTCGTTTGTAAAGGAGAAAATGATGAAATTAATAGTTGGATTAGGAAATCCGGGAATTAAATATAAAAAGACAAGACATAATATTGGTTTTATGTTTACTGATGAATTAGCAGAAAAACTAAATATTAAATTTTCACTGGTGAAAAACTTAAAAAGTAATATTGCTTTAACTACACTTAACGGAGAAAAGATTATTATTGCTCAACCCCAAACTTTTATGAACCTAAGTGGTGAAGCCACTAAATTGATATGCAACTATTATCAAATTTCTCCAAGTGACGTATTGGTAATTTATGATGATTTAGATTTACCAGTTGCTAAAGTCAGAATACGCCCTAATGGATCAAGTGGTGGACATAAAGGAATGCAAAATATTATTGATTTATTACGAACTAACGAAATAAAGAGAATTCGTATTGGCATTAGTGGATGTGATAAGGATCAAGTAATTGATTATGTTTTAGGAAAATTTAATAAGGAAGAAGCCATAGATATCTCAATAACTATGTCTAAAGCATTGCCAATGGTTGAATGCTTTTTACAAGAATCTTTTGAGAATTTTATGAACAGGTATAATGGATGAATAACATTTTAGATCTTTTTAAAAGAAATTCTGTTGTTCAAGATATTCTTGGAAAGATACAGAAAGAGGAGTTTAGCTATTATATAGCTGAATGCAATGAACATTTACAATATTTATCAACATATGCTGCTTATCTTGAAAGCAGTTCTTTTGTCGTATATATTGCTCCTAATGTTTATAAAGCTAATACTGCTTATGAGTATTTATCATTAATTGCTGGGCATGAGAATGTTAACTTATATTTAACTGATGAAATTATTTCTGCTGAACTTGTTGCCGTCAGTAAAGAATTTAAAGAAGAGCGTCTTAATACAATAAAAAATATTATCAATAATAAAAAAACTATAATTGTTACTCATGTATTAGGAGCTTTAAGATTAAATATTTGTAAAAGCAATTTTGAAAAAAATATTATTAATTTAAAGGTAAATGATAGAATTGTTGTTAATGATTTACTTAATACACTTGTTAAAATGGGTTATCAAAGGGCTGCCACAACTTATTATAGTGGTGATTTCAGTGTCAGAGGAGAGGTAATTGATATTTATTCTAGTTGTAGTGAAGAACCAATTCGAATAAATTTGTTTGACGATGAGATTGAAAAAATAAGATATTTTGATCCTGAAAGCCAAAAGGGTGGAGAAAGTATTCAAGAGTTTTCAATTTATCCAATGAATGAAATTATTTTTGATGATATTAAAGATATAGAAAATCAAGTATTGAAAGATTGTAAAGAAAACAAAGAACATATCATAAAAGAATTTGAAGACTTTTCTAATTATCAAAATTTAGAAAGAATGAATAAATATATTGCTTATATTGATAGCAATTATCAAAGTATTCTTGATTATATTGATGATAAGATTATTATTTATAATGATACCAATAATCTTAAGCAAGCCTATGAACAAATAAATAATGATTTAATGATTTATTTTGAAGATAATAAGATTTCTAAGGGAGTAAACTTACAATTCTTTTTTGATTTAAATATTATTTTTAATTATTCTAAAAAGATATATTGTAGTGAGTTTTTATCAGGAGATGCTAAAACAAAATTAGATGAAATATTTCATTTAAAGGGTTTTGAAATAAATAGTTATGACCATAATATGAAACTTCTTATTAATGAATTATTGGATAATAAGAAGGAAACAATAGTTTTAGCAATGGATGAAAAAGAAAAATATCTATTGGTAAAAGAAATATTAAGTGAAAATGATATATTATTTTATGAAGCTAATGAAATAAAAGATATTCAAGAGAAAAAGAATAATTTAATTTTAATTGATAATGCAATTAGTTATGGTATTTATAATGAAATCAAAGTCATAACTGAAAAGGAGATTTATCCAAAACATAAAAAGACTTCAACAAAATATCGTAGTGTATATCAAAATACTATGAAAATTCAATCTAAAGAGGAATTAGCTGTTGGTGATTATGTTGTTCATTATGACTATGGTATTGGTAGATATATGGGAATAGAGACTATTGAACTAAATAATTTCAAAAGTGATTATTTATGTATCCAATATGAAAATATGCCTTTATATGTTCCTATTGATAAAATCAATTTGTTAGAAAAATATGTTGGTAGTGAAGACTATACTCCTAAACTTAATAAGATTGGCAATAAAGATTGGGAAAATAAGAAGAAAGATATTTCCAAAAAAATAAATGATATTGCTCATGATTTAATTGATTTACAAATTAAAAGGGAATCACAAAAAGGATTCATATATCCTACTGATAATGAATTTCAAGAAATGTTTGAAGATGATTTTGAATTTGAGGAAACTGTTGACCAGTTAAAAATAATAAAAGAAGTTAAAAAGGAAATGGAAGAGGGGAAAATTATTGATAGATTGATTTGTGGGGACGTAGGCTTTGGAAAAACAGAAATTGCCATGCGTGCAGCTTTTAAGACTGTTTATAGTGGAAAACAAGTTGCATATTTAGCCCCAACCACAATTCTTACTCGTCAACATTATTTAACATTTAAAGAAAGATTTGAAAAATATGGTATTAGAGTAGAACTTCTTAATAGATTAGTAAATGAAGCTAAAATTAGTCAAGTCATTAATGAATTGAAAAAAGGTTTAGTTGATATTGTTATTGGAACGCATAGACTTTTAAGCAATGATGTTAAATTTAAAGATTTAGGTTTATTAATTATTGATGAAGAGCAAAGATTTGGAGTTGTTCACAAAGAACTTATAAAAAGAATGAAGGAAAATGTTAATGTATTAACATTAACAGCAACGCCAATTCCTAGAACATTGCAAATGGCAGTTATGGGAGTTCGTCAATTAAGCTTAATCGAAACTCCTCCAGTTGATCGTCATCCTATTCAAACATATGTTTTAGAGCAAAATGATAGTGTAATTAAAGAAGCCATATATCGTGAGTTGGGTAGAGGCGGTCAAGTCTTTTATTTGCATAATCGTATTAGTGATATTCAAAAGACTTTTAAGCATCTTAAATCCCTAGTTCCGGAGGCTAGAATTTGTATGGGTCACGGAAGAATGTCCCGAGAGGAATTAGAGGATACCATTCAAGCTTATGTCGATCACGAATATGATATATTATTATGTACTACTATTATAGAAACAGGTATAGATATTCCTAATTCTAACACATTAATAATAGAAAATGCTGAAAAACTAGGTTTATCACAACTTTATCAAATAAGAGGTAGAGTTGGTCGTAGTGATCGTATTGCTTATGCTTATTTAATGTATGATCCTAATAATCCATTAACCAGCACACAAAGTAAACGACTTTCTTCAATAAAAGAGTATACAAGGTTGGGTAGTGGATATAAAATTGCAGCTCGTGATTTAGCAATTAGAGGCGCAGGAGATATTTTGGGTCAAAAACAATCAGGCTACATTGATAGCATAGGACTAGATATGTATATGAAAATGTTAGATAGTTCGATTAAAAAAATAAAAGGTATCGAAGAAAAGGAAAAACCAACATATAATATTGAAGTATCTAAACATATAGATGTTAATTATGTTAGTGATGATGCTATAAGAATATATATTCATAAGGAAATTAGTAGCATCGATAGCGAAGAAGATAAAGAAAAAGCTATTGAGACTTTTACTGATCGCTTTGGTAAGCTCAGTGATGATGTATTATTATATATAGAAGAAAAATATTTAGAATCTTTATTAAGAAAATTTGATATTGCTAATATCATGGAAACATCCTTATTAGTAACTATGATAATACCGGAGACAGCTTTAAAAGCTATCAGTATTGAAGATATTTTTATGGAAGCATATCAAATTAGTCCAGATATTAATTTTGAGTATAAAAATAGAGAATTAATACTAAGAATAAAGAAAAAGACAAATGATAAAAATTGGATATATTTATCCAGTAAATTATTTACAAATCTTGAGAAAAAAAGGTATAAACAAAAATAAAAGTCACCATAATATAAGTAGCGAGGTGACAAAATGAAAGCAACTGGTGTTGTTAGACGCATAGATGATTTGGGTAGAATTGTAATCCCTAAAGAAATCAGGAGAAGTCTAAGGATTCATGAGGGAGATTCCTTAGAAATATATATAGAAGGAAAAGATACAGTAATTCTAAAAAAATATTCGCTTGTTGAAAGTGTGAATAATTTTATTACGCAATATGTTGAATCATTATATGCATCTAGTAAAAAGGAAATAATTGTTACCGATACAGAAAGAGTAATTGCTGCAAGTAGTGGTTTTCGTAAAGACATTGTTGGAAAGAAAATAGATTTACGATTAGAAGATAAAATGCAAAAGAAAAATGTCCAAGTTTTTGAAAGAGGAAACAATTTAGAAATCTGTGAAAATATGACTATTTCTTCAGCAACCATTTTAAAACCTATTACTGTTTATGGTGATTTAATTGGCTGTGTTATTGTTGTTGGTGATAATTATATTGATGATGTTGAAAAAATGTTAGCTGAACTTACAGCTTCATTTATTGGAAAATATTTAGAAAGTTAGTGGCTTAGGCCACTTTTTCTTTTATTGTTAGTTTGTAAATGATGTGAGACTAAAAAGATATAAATAAATATTAGGATTTGATATAATTAATTAAACCCTTTT